>CAZYDC010000475.1:0-4250 GCA_964646065.1 uncultured Planctomycetaceae bacterium
CTGGCGGATCCCTCGCAGTACATGGACGCTTTCGCACTGATCCTTTTGACGGCGATCGTTGTGGTCGTCAATTTCCGCCATGTTCCGCTGGGGCACCTGGGCCTGATGGCGGCGTTTACCACCCTGGGCCTGATGAGCCACCGAAACCTGGCCGTCATGGCGCTGGTGCTTGGCGCGGCGCTGGCATTTGGCGCGGGGGACCTGCTGCGGAGGATACGGCGGCGGAAGCAAACCGACGATCCGCCGGCGCCCCGCATGGAGGCCCTCCCGGTCGTTCTGGCCTCGCTGCTGGCGATCGCGATGTCGGCGGGGTACGCCACCGGCGCCATCCAAAACCTGACGAACAAGGACAGCTACTCCGGTTTGCCCGGGGCCGGACTGCTCAGGGAAAACTGCTGCGCCGGCGCCGCGAAATTCCTGACGGACCTGGACGTCGAAGGCGACGTGCTCTGCGGGCAATTCGGCGACGGCGGAGTCTTTGAATACTATTTCAACCATGATCGCGACAAGCCCAAACGCAAGGTTTTCATGGACGGCCGGCTGGAAGCGCACACCCTCGAGAAGTACAAGCACAATGTGGAGTTGACAAGGGCGTTGAAGGAAAACCCCGCGGCCGGCGCCGTGGAGATCGACAGCAGCATCCGGTTCATCATGGTCGCCAACCAGCCCGAGTGGCTGTCGCAACTGGTGAGCGTGGCGACGGCGAAATTGCCGGGATCCTGGGGGCTGCCGCCCGAAGCGTCGCATCGGTTCCGTCTGATCTACATGGACCATAGCGGCGCCATCTTCGAACGCAGGGACTGGGAGGCGCCGCCGGACAGGCCGGATCGCGCGAAGATCCCCTCCGAGCCGGACTTCAGGGCCGTTGACTTGCCGCTGGAACGCAACGGGCGGGTCGAGGCGTCTGCCGGCGACGCGGGGACCGCGTGGTACAACCTGGACATTCTGCCTATGGATGCCCTTCTGGGCACCGAACTGCTGGCATTGGGCACCCAGCCTTATTTCAAGAACGGGTCGCAGGAAAGCCCGACGCCGCGATGTTCCGCCGACCGCCTTGGGCAGAGGTGCATCGTGCTGGCCAACCGTTACCTGGCGGCGGCCGCACAGAGGCTTCCGCAGTGGAATGCCGCGTTGGCGCCGGTGGCCCAGGCCTACGGGCAGCGCGCCTGGCAGCAATTCATCGAACCGTCCGAAGCGCTGCCGATCGACATCGACAGCGCCTGCTCGCTGAACCTTTATCAGCGGATCGTCCCGGAGCAATTGCATGCTCCCAAGGTCGCCGCGCAGCACTACATGGACGTGCTGATCCACTCGAACCTGCTCGACGAGGCCGCGTCGCCCAAGGGGGCCCTGCTGCGGCGTGGGGGTTGGCAAGAGGATTGGAAGCCCTCGATGCGAGGGTTGGACCCGCGGGCGGCGGCCAACCGTCTCGAACAGGCGCGGCAAAAGGGCGTTCTGCAACTGCCCATGCTGCAGCGGGCGAAAATTCTGGTCCGCGATTATGGGTTGATCGACGAGGCGGTCGCGCAGTTGCAATCGCCCGGCGAAGACCGGGGCGGACAATGCCACATGCTGCTGGGCGATCTTCTGCTGCGCAAGGGGTTGCCCGCCGAGGCGCGTCAGGCCTATGCGCAGGTGACATTGGAGCGCGACCAGGCCTGGCAGCTTGAGCTTCGTTTAGCCCTGTGCGATTGGGTGGACGGAAAGCTTTGGAAGGCGGCCGACGACCTGAAGGCGTTATCCGCCAAGTGCGACCAGCCAAGCGTGAAGTTCTATCGCCTGCACCTGGCGGAACTGCTGGGCGATGCGGCCACCGTTGCAGCCTGCGCCGCCGATCCCAGGGTCAAGGCCCTGCTGCCCGATAAGACCAACCAGCCCAAGTAGCCGGGGCAGGGTTTGCAAACCGAACCCTCGTCGTTCGTGGTACACTTTTCCGCATGGCGGCCAACGCGCGCAAGAACATCATGCTGGGTACGGCGGGTCACGTGGACCACGGCAAGACGGCCTGGTTCCGGGGCTCAAATCGCCAAAGGCACAATTCTTGATTTGCGGATACGACCGTCACGCTGGCCTCAAGGGGACTGAGTTCAATTCCGTCTGCGGAATCGGAGTCTGTCCCCGCCCGAAAATCAAGCCGGAAAAATCGGGGACAGACACCAATTCCGAAGACGGAATTGGTGTCAATCCCCTTTCTTCCGACAAACTAAGCGCCGCCGAACTATCCCGCCGCCTGCGAATGGGCCAGGCCGCCGTCTTCACAAGAATCGAAAACGACAAGGTCGTGCTGGATATGCGGACGGTGGACCAAGATCAGGTTTCGCAGACTTTCGCCGCATTTAGGCGTGTGACAGTATAGGGATTGCATTCCCTACAGGGGGAAGGGACAGTTTGTATCCTCTCCATATTCGTTCCGGCCTACTGTGCCAGGCAAGAAACCCAACTGAATTAAGGCCCATACATTAACGACTGGAATAAACCCCAATAAGAACATCCAACCAGAATATCCCCGATCATGCCAGCGTTTTGCTTGTATTGCAAAGTTAATCCACAACAACAAAACAAATGCAAACTTAACGTAACCATCGATTCCACTATTGTCATATTTTGAATATATGAACCAATTTGTGAAAATTACGCATGGAATAGTTATGAGGCTTGCATACCAAAACGTCGACCTTCGTATTCGACCTTGAAATGAAAAAAGTAATTTATGGAGTGCCATGACAGTTTTCTCGAATTCATTAGTTATTTTTTCATCGAAAGTGGTTCGATCCTATCAATTCTTTCGGCCCGTGGACATGATGTCGCCGGTCACGCGGATTTTTCCGCGAAGCGCTCCAATGAGGTGCCCGGATGTGCCGCCGCCCCGCCTGCGCTTGGCGACGGGCTTGCGCTGTTTCAACTTACCGCCGGCGATGATCTTCATAACCACATTGTACAAGAGACGCCGATCCATTGTCTACAAACAGACGTTTTCATTCGCGTCATTCGTGGTACACTTTTCCGCATGGTGGCCATTGCGCGAAAAAACATCATGCTGGGCACTGCCGGTCACGTGGACCACGGCAAGACGGCCGTGGTGAAGATATTGACCGGGTGCAACACCGACTCGCTGGCCGAGGAGCAGAAACGCGGGCTGACCATCGACCTGGGGTTCGCCCCGTGCAAGATGGCCGACGAGCGGATCGTGGGCGTCATCGACGTGCCGGGGCACGTGGACTTCATCCGCAACATGGTCGCCGGGGCGCACGGCATCGACGTGGTAATTTTCGTGGTGGCGGCCGACGACGGCGTCATGCCCCAGACCCGCGAACACCTGGACATCCTCACGCTCATGGGCACGCGAGGCGGAATCGTCGCGCTGACCAAGATCGACCTGGTGCAGAGCGACATGCGCGACCTGGTCATCGAGGACGTTCGCGGCCTCTTGGCGGGCACGTTCCTGGCTTCGGCGCCGATCTGCCCCGTTTCCAACATTACGGGCGAGGGGTACGACGGCCTGCTGACCGCGCTGAACGCTGCCGTCGCCGCTTGCCCGGAGCGAAGCGTCACCGGCAGCTTTCGCGTGTGGGTCGAGGACGTGTACACGATCCACGGTTTCGGCACGGTGGCCACGGGAATCCCGGTCAGCGGGCAGGTGGCCGTGGGCGATCACCTTCGCCTGCTGCCCGGCGGGCAGGAGCTTCGCGTCCGCACGCTGGAGGTGTACGGACAGGACGCCCAAATCGGCAGGGCGGGCGAGTGCGTGGCGATGAACCTGTCGGGCATCGAAGGCGGCCAGATCGCGCGGGGAATGGTGCTGTGCGAAAGCGCGTCGCTGGCGCCGGTTTCCATGGTCGAGGCGCAGCTTCGCTTGTTGCCGCACTTCCCCCGGCCGCTGAAGGATTACACCGAGGTCCACCTGCACGTGGGCACGGCGGAGACGACCGCTCACGTGGCCATGCTGGAGGCCAAGTTCCTGGACCCCGGGGCCTCCGCGATGGTGCAACTGCGTCTGCGCGAACCGATGGGCCTGGCCGCGGGCGACCGTTTCGCGATCCGGGCGGACCTGGGCGGACCCACGGCGGGGCGACTGACCACCATCGGCGGCGGGCGGATCGTTTCGATGAGCAACATCCGCCTGCGCCGCAACCGCCCCTGGACGCTGGCCGCGCTGGCCCAGCGGTGCGAGGCGCTGGACGATCCGGCCCGGTGGTGCGAGGTGAATCTCAAACAGTCGCCCGCGCCGCTGGCGCCGGCCGAGCTGGCTG
>CAZYDC010000476.1:0-4244 GCA_964646065.1 uncultured Planctomycetaceae bacterium
TTCCAATCACAATTACCTGTTTCGCGGCACCACGTACATGCGGTTCGGCCCCAAACCCGGCACCGAGTGCTGCCCGGGCGACGTGCATCGGATCATGCCCAACTACGCCGCGCGGATGTGGCTGTCCGACGGGCAAGGCGGCCTGGTCGCGGCGCTGTACGGGCCCAGCACGATCACCGCGAAGGTCGGCCCAGGCCTGACGCCCGTGACCATCGTCGAGCAGACGGACTATCCGTTCGGCGAGACCATCACGTTCAAGATCCAGGCCAAGGCGCCGGTCGAGTTCGCGCTGGGGTTGCGAATCCCCGCCTGGTGCCGCCGCGCCAAGGTACTGGTCAACGGCCGGGCCGACGGGCCCACCGCCAAGGCCGGCACGTTCGTGACGCTCCGCCGAAAGTTCGCCGACGGCGACCGCGTCACGCTCGAACTGCCGATGGACGTTCGCGTCGTCAAGCGGGGCGGCGGCCTCGCCGTCGAGCGCGGGCCGCTCGTATACGCTCTGCGGATCAAGGAAGACTGGCGCGTCGATCCGACCCCGGACGGCCGCTCCACGAAGGAATTTCCCGCGTACGACCTTTACTCCGCCAGCCCGTGGAACTACGCCCTGGCGCTGGAGGGCCAAAACGCCGCCGCTGCCGTGCAAGTCGTCCGCCGCCGCACGACCGGCGGAAATCCGTGGACGCCCCAAGGCACGCCGATCGCGCTGCGCGTGCCGGCCCGCCTGGTCAAAGGCTGGGACCTCCTGCGGCAAAAAAGCATCGTCGCCAGCCGATGGTTCCCCGGCGGATTCATCGAGGTCGGCGTCAAGGGCGACTTCCGATTCACCCCGCCGCTGCCGGACAAGAAGGGCCTGGCCGCGCGACTGGGGAAAAAGTTGCGGACGGTCACGCTGGTTCCCTACGGCTGCGCGAGGATGAGAATCGCGATTTTCCCGTCCTGCCGATAGCCGAAATTGCGCTCGGCGGACCATCACCGGAATTCGATGTCGGGCCGGTGCTTTTTGGCGAATTCGTCCACTTCCTGAGAGTAATTTCCCCGGAACCGTTCCGCTTTGAACCGGATGTTCGCTCCCAGGCTGTCATCGGCCATCTTAACCACTTCGATGACGCCGATTCGCCCCATATCCTCAATGGGGTAAAGGTAGGAAGGCGCCTTCGCGGCAGGGCCGGCCTTTTGACCGTGTTTGGGAAATACCGCCATCCAGCGAAATTGGGCCGGAATGCTCATGAGGCGTTTAACGATAGTTCGGGGGTTGAGAATTCCAGCCTTAATTTCAACAACATGCACGTCCCCCGCTCCCGCCTTGTCAATGGCCAGGATGTCTATCTGCTTGCCTTCAACCCCCCATCCGGCTTCAAAATAGATTTGCGGCACCTGTAAGTGACGAATCAGGCGTTCCGCCACCGCGTCCCTGGCTCTCTTTTCCAGCCTTTCATAGCGCGTCATTGCGTATCACCTCACGGAAGTTATTGTTGACCCACGTCACGAATTGTTCCGCTTTAATCGATGCGGCTTTCGCCTCATCTTCGAGCACTTGCCTTTCGGAGTAGGCAAAATCGGTTTTTCTTCCCAGCAGCCATCTCAAACGATTGATTCCATCCGGGGGAACCCTCCTGTCCCCACAAAGTTTCGCAAGAGATTTCACAACGGCGGCGTGATCCTGATCGCTGCTCCGCACGCCCAGATATGCGACCAACACCGCGTCCGCCAGAGAAATCGAAGCGTGTACCGCCAACAAGGCAATCGTTTGCCTATGCACTTGCCTTTGCCTATTCATATCGTCCGCTTCCAAAAACCTCATGTCTTCATAGAACGAGTCCGCTCGAATGCGATGGCAGATCCACTTGTCCTTGTCAACCGGTTTCATCCGTAGGGTCTCTCAAGACGATCATTTTACACTACCCGCCTCGAAGGGCAATGCCCGAACCGCCAAGGCTGCAATTCGACTTCCGGGATTCGGCCGTAGCATGGGCATCTTGCCCATGAGTCTCATGGGCGTCCCGCCCATGTCTTTGCTTTGGCTGTTGTCGTTCTTCGGCCGAATAAGAAAACGAAAAAACAATAGACCATGGGCAAGATGCCCATGGGACTCATGGCCAAGATGGCCATGCTACACCTTCGGGCGTCAGCCCGAATTCTTCACCTCAAACGCGAAGCCCTTTCCCTTGACCGTCACGGTCACGTGCGCGCCGTCGGCGATCTGGCCGCGAAGGATCCGCTGGGCCAGCTCGTTCTCGATCTTCTGCTGGATCACGCGCTTCAGCGGCCGCGCGCCGTAGGCTTCGTCCCAGCCGAACTCCGCGATCAGCTTGCGGGCCTCGTCGTCCAGATCCAGCGTGATTTTCCGCCCGGCCAACCGCTTGCTCAGCTCGCGCACCTGGATGTCCACGATGCGGGCCAGGCTTTCCTTGTCGAGTTGATGGAACACGATGATCTCGTCGATGCGGTTGAGGAACTCCGGCCGGAACACCTGCTTCAGGGCGTCCTTGATCCGGGCCTCGATCTCCCACTGCTCGGCCTGCTTCTCGGCGAGGTCCTGAATGTGCTCCGAGGCGATGTTGGAGGTCATCACGATCAGCGTGTTGCGAAAATCGACCGTCCGCCCCTGGCCGTCGGTCAGCCTGCCGTCGTCGAGCACCTGGAGCAGCACGTTGAACACGTCGCGATGGGCCTTCTCGATCTCGTCGAACAAAATCACGCAGTAGGGCCTGCGGCGCACGGTCTCGGTCAGCCGCCCGCCTTCCTCGTAGCCCACGTAGCCCGGCGGCGCGCCGATCAGCCGGGCCACCGAGTGCGGTTCCATGAACTCGCTCATGTCGATGCGGACCATCGCGTCCTCGGTGTCGAACAGCAACTCGGCCATCGCCTTGCACAGTTCGGTTTTCCCCACGCCGGTAGGCCCCAGGAAAATGAAGCTGCCGATAGGCCGCCGCGCGTCGCCCAGACCGGCGCGGTTCCGGCGAACCGCCTCGCTCACCGCGCGAAGCGCGTCGTCCTGACCCACCACACGCTGGCGAAGCTGGTCCTCCATGTGCAGCAACTTCTCGCGCTCGCCCTCCATGAGCTTGGACACCGGGATGTGCGTCCACTTGGCCACCACCTCGGCGATCTGATCGGGCGTGACCTCCTCGCTCACCATGCCCCCCTGGCTCACCCGCTGCTCCTGCGCCTGCAACTGCTTCTCCAACTCGCGAAGCTCCCCGTACTGGATCCGTGCCGCCGTCTCCCAATCCCCCTGCCGCTGCGCCTGCTCGAACTCGGTGCGCTTGGCCTCGATCTGCTCCCGCAGGGTCTTGATCTCGCGAAGCGTCTGCTGCTCGCTCTGCCATTTCGCGCTGTGTTGGTCGAACTGCGATTGAAACTCCGCCAACTGCCGCTCCAGCGTTTCGAGTCGCTGCCGGCTGGCCTGGTCCTTTTCCTTCTTCAAGGCCTCGCGCTCGATCTGGAGCTGCATGATCCGCCGCTTCAGTTCGTCCAGCTCGCTGGGCATCGAATCGTTCTCGATCCGCAACCGGCTGGCGGCCTCGTCGATCAGGTCGATGGCCTTGTCCGGCAAGAATCGATCCGCGATGTATCGGTGGCTCATGGTCGCCGCCGCCACCAGGGCCGAGTCCTGAATCCGCACGCCGTGGTGCGCGTCGTATCGCGGCTTGAGGCCGCGAAGGATCGCGATGGTGTCCTCGACGCTCGGCTCGCTCACCAGCACCTGCTGGAACCGCCGCTCCAGCGCGGCGTCCTTCTCCACGTACTTGCGGTATTCGTCGATCGTGGTCGCCCCGATGCACCGCAACTCGCCTCGCGACAGCGCCGGCTTGATCATGTTGCCGGCAGAGATCGCGCCCTCGGCGGCGCCCGCGCCGACCACCGTGTGCAGCTCGTCGATGAACAGGATGATCTGGCCTTTGGCTTCGGTGACTTCCTTGAGCACGGCCTTGAGGCGGTCCTCGAACTCGCCGCGATATTTCGACCCGGCCAGGAGCGAGCCCATGTCCAGCGCGATCACGGTCTTGCCCGCCAGCCCCGCCGGCACGTCGCCATTGACGATCCGCTGCGCGAGCCCCTCGACGATGGCCGTCTTGCCCACGCCCGGCGAACCGATCAGCACCGGGTTGTTCTTCGTGCGCCGCGTCAGCACCTGCATGCACCGCCGGATTTCCTCATCGCGCCCGATCACCGGGTCCAGCTTGCCCGCTCTGGCCATCTCGCACAGGTCGCGCCCGTACTTGGCCAGGGCCTGATACTTT
>CAZYDC010000477.1:0-4237 GCA_964646065.1 uncultured Planctomycetaceae bacterium
TTGGTCAGTGACTGGAGTTCAGACGTGTGCTCTTCCGATCTTCCGGGCAGGTGGATGGCGAAGGCGGCCGGCAGGAAGGCAGGCGCCCCGGTGCCGGCCCAGAGGGTCGCCAGTGCGACCGCCAGCAGGCTGGGCAGCAGGATGGCCAGGAAGATCGCCGAGCCGCCCAAAAGCGGTGTGGGCGTCGCGTGGGCCTTGTGGCGCTGCGGCATATCGATGTATCCGACGCGCCCGGCGAACCGCCGCGAGACCGGCGTGGCGAGCACGCTGATGCCGAACGAAACGGCGACGGCGGCCAGTGCGGCCCAAAGCATAATCATGGCTCAGACTCCTCAGCGGCTCCTGTGTCCTGCCGGCCGCGCCGTTCTATCAGGTGCTGCCTAAGCCTGGATCGCACTTGCGTTAAGAATGGATGATATCTGCCGCTGGCGTAATCGGGGAAGGTCCAGCCGAGCGAATCCCACCGGCCCTTGTGGTACATCAGGGTCAGTTCGGCGTACACGCCCATGCCCAGGTAGATGCGATGCGAAAAGTTCTTCATGCTGGCCAGGATCAGCTTGGACTCGTCCACGTATCCCACGTCGAGATTGATCGGCCGGGCGGGCAGGGTGCTGTTTTGTGGCACAGTTGCCCCCGGCTGTGTTTGCGGGCCCGCCAGGCGAGCGGTGAAATCGGCCTCGATCCGGTTGGTGGCGACCTTGGCCGAGGCCAGGATGTCCGGCTGCACCGGCCGCGAGAAGCTCACGAACTGCCGCCAGAGCGGGCTACCCATCTGGGCGTCATAATAATGCGTAAAGTCGAACACCATGATTTCACTGCGCAGGTCGATTTCGGAAAACGTCGCCGCCAGCGCCTCGGCCGCCTGGTCGAACAACGCCGCGTCCGCGGAGATCATTCCGCAGATCAGCCGGACATCGGCAGGCGTGTGGGGCTGGGCCATAAAAGCATTGTCGGTTTGAGGCGGGGGGTTTGTCAACGTGCAGGTGTGGCGTTTGCTACCCCTGATCCATCAAGCATCTGAACCGTTCGTACTCCGTGCAAGCCGTCTGCAGCGACGGTGGGGCGGGTTCCCGAAGTTTCTTGCTCTTGCACATCGCGGACAGCCGATCCACGCACCCCTGGCAATCCCGCTCAAAGTCCAGACGTTTGTATTCGTCGTTTTCGTTTACCTCGCTCCCGGACAAGTACGCCAGCCAAGTCTCGATGTTGCGCTTGGGAATAACGTACATGACGCGGTCGTCGCTTTGTCGCGGATCGATGCCCTTCTGCTTGCACTCGTTTTCCAATTCTCGCACGCGCCGGGCGACCTCGCCGGTGTCGGCGTCAATGGCGACGATCAAGGCGTTCATTTGATGATGGCACTTTCGACGGTACACCTTGAGTTCGTTGGGCAGTTGCTCGCGGACATACTGCTCGCCCGAGCCTTTTCTCGCCTTGAAGTCGATGGGTGCGAAACGTCTATCATTCACACCCTGCCTCACAAGGAATCGCCTTATGAAGGTGTAAGTCTGAAGGTCTTCGCAGAGGATGAAAACGTTCGTCAGTTGAACCTTCATTGGTGCCAGCCCCGGGCGATGATCTCCGACAGTCGCAGGTCGCCCGCGTCTTCGGGCGCTTTGTCGCTCACCAGAACGGCTCCGTTCTCCTGGCGGTCAAACCAATGTCCCATCGACGGGCCGAGATAGTCGATGATCCCCGGATGATGGGAGATGATGACCGCCTGTTCAATGTCCTTGGTGCAGGCATCATGCAGCGTGCGCAACCAGGGTTGGATTTCATGCAGGGAAAGCCAGTTGTCCGGCTCGTCCAGAAACAAGGAATAACCCTGCCCACGCAGCCCCAGGACAATCGTGTAGAGCACGATCAACGCCCGTTGACCGTCGGACAATTCATGGAAACCGTATTCGCATGATTGTCCGCCAGTGCTGAACCTTGCCTTGAGCAGTTTGCTCTCGCCCGCTTCCCGGAGCGTGAATGAGTCAAAGCCAGGCAAGACGTCCTTTAGATGTTCAAATAGACCGGGCATATTCCTGAGGTATTCATTTAGAGCATACCTGTACCACGAAGGGAAATTAGCCCCATCTTCAGAAAGCGATCTAAGTTCCCTATCGCTACGCAATTGAATGTTGGCGGGAACAAGTCTCAGAAGCAGCCATCGGGATACAGCCCTGCTGAAATTATCTATCGGACCAATCCCATGTACGCTGACGGCTGAGCGTCTGGGATCGAAAGCGCACAGGACGGAACTTCCATCCTTTTCGTACATCTTTCCTTGCCCGTCCTCGAAGGTGTAGACAGGCCTGATTCCTTCCAGAAGTTGTTCATGCTGCATGGTTCGCTGTTGTCGAGCTTCGTCATGCTCAACGACTAGGGAATACGTGTATTCTTTGGACTCGATCTCCACGTCCAGTTCAAAACGTTGCGTTGCAGCTTGCTGCCAGCGCGTGAGAGCTTCCGCCGGAAAACTGCCTTCAACATTTTCGTAGCCAAGCAAAAACGATCGAAGGCGCCGGAGCACCTCGAAAACCGTGGACTTGCCCGCGCCGTTCTCGCCCATGAACAGGCCGAGGCGGTCGAACTTCATCTCAAAGTTAACCAAGCAGCGGAAGTTGTCCACATATAGTCTTTTCAGCATGGGTTGCTCCCAATCATCGCTTCTTCAGCCGGCGGCCTTGCCTCATTATCGTCACAATTCCGGGCGCTTCTGCCCATCGATTATATCACCGGATGATCTTCCGTGCGAAGGAGACGGTGAAGACCGACATGATGAAAATGCCGGACAGGCCTTCGATCGCCGCCGCGAGGCGCGCCCAGTGCAGCGGATACCAGTCGCCGTAGCCGACCGTGGCGAAGGTGATCGCCGAGAAATACATCGCGTTGCAAAACGAGTCCAGGCAGTGGCCGGCGTCGGTGAAGGCCTGCCGGTGGTCCGGGGCGTACTGGACGGACCAGGCTTCCCCCGGCAGGCCCAGGCCGTTGGTCGCGTAGAGCAGGGCGAACAGCACGATCACGGCCATGCCGCTGTACAGCACACGACGCGTGTAGACGCCGTAACCGAAGCACCATTTCAGGAACAGCCAGTCCAGCAGGCGGCGAGGATTGCGGCGGCCAAACGTGGTTTGCCGCCTCAGGTCCATGTAGCGGTAATGGCACCAGTCCTTGGCCGCGTTGGAGTCCGGCGAGCCCTGGGCGGCGAAGTTGGCCTCCAGCTCGCCGTACTGCTCGCACGCCGCGGCCAGGCTGTGATGATCGCGGCTGTCCTCGCCGGCGATCAGCCCCGGGCGGAACTGCCGGAAACCCATGCTCAGGCTCCCGCCCATCACGCTGGAGCCGCGGAACCGCACCTCGACCAGGTTCAGCACGGCGTCGGGCTCGAAATGGGCGAACTTGAGTTCCAGGCACTGGTCGAAGTTCGCCCGGAAAAAACTGATCTCGCCGCTGAAGGTCGCGCCGCGGAAATCGGCGGCGCCGTGGAATTTCGCGCCGGCGAAATCCGCGCCGGCCGCGAACGTGACCGCGAAGAAATTCGCCTCGCCCGGAAATTCGCTTCCCACGAATCTCGCCGGCCGGCTGAAGCTCGCGCCCAGCAGGCGGACTTCGGAGGGCAGGATGCAATGCTCCAGGTGCAGCGCGGCCTGGACCTCCAGCGAGGACAGGTCCGCGCGTTCGACGCGGCACTCTCGCAGCCGCAGTTCCGGCCAAGTTTGTCGTGCGCCTGTAAGGGCGTCCTTGGTTTGTAGTGCGCCCGTAAGGGCGTTGCCGTTAATGGCGCCCGCCAGCGCCTCAAAGGTCTCGATAGTTGTCGCCAGGTCGGCGACGCACCTGTTGCGAATTGCGCTGCCTTGTGATGGGCCGCAGAACAGATCGGCCAGGTCGCCCAGCAGCCCTCGCTGGGCCAGCGCCTCGGCCCGCTGCTGGGCGGTCGAACCGGGCATGGACGCGGCGAGTTGCCTCGCCGCCGCCAACTGGGCCTGGTCGGGCAGACGCAGCGGTTCCAAGACTCGCATCATTTCGGCAATTGAAGTGTGGGCCATCGCCCGCGATTATTCCCGCCCGCATCCGTGAAAGCAAGCGGGCATTACGGAAGGGGTGCATTTCGGTTTCCGGGAAATAACGCGTCGGCGCTCCTATTGGGGCGGTCATTCTCGGCGGACGTCCAAATACCCGATTCTTTATTCTTGCAAGGTCGCGCGTCGCCGACCGGCAAGCCGACGTAAGATCCAGCTTGCCCGCCATC
>CAZYDC010000478.1:0-4206 GCA_964646065.1 uncultured Planctomycetaceae bacterium
CCGCAATTACTTCGCTTCCTGTGGCTACAAAGAATAATTATGCAAACTGCTCTAACTCCGGAGGACCGTAAATGTCGGTCGTCCATGCGTCGCTGAAGACCTGCAGGGCCTGATTAGCAATCTCAAGTTCCCACATATCGACGCCAATGGCCCAACTCTTTTCCAGGTGAACGGCTTTTCTGTCTGCCAGTACTTTCTTGAAGGCTTGAAATCTTCTTTCGTCGCCGCAGCTACAAATATCGGCACGAATCCAGTTCTTTTCATCAGCCTTGGACATATAGGCAAACCCTTAGCCAACGCCACACGAAATCAATCGCCCATGAAAATCACTCTCACACGAAAACGACAGTCTGCCTCCGACGAACATAGGGGTAGCGGCAATTTTCGTTCTTTGCCGTTACGCCCTACGCTCCACGCTCTACGCTCTACTTTTTCAGCCGCACTGTCTTGATCTCGAACGGCCGGAATTCCAGATCGATTTTGCCTTCCTGGAATTTCAGCGGGCCCTGGTCGTTTTCGAGCATGTCGGCGGCGCGGGCGGACTTGACCGGCAGGCCGGTCCAGAGCGTGCATCGCGTGGCTGATCGCATCGACTCGTACAGGCGGACGATCACGTCGCCGCTGCCGTCCTCGGCCGGCTTGACGGTGTCGATGATGACGGTGGGCGCGTCAACCGTGAGCAGTTCCAGTTCGCCGGCGTTGCCCGGCGCGGTGGTCACGGGGCAGTTGACTTCGTAGGCCTCGCGGACCACGTTGCTCTGGGCCAGCGAACCGTTCCAGGCGTAAAAGGCGTAGGTGAGTTCCTGGTGCCCGACGTCGGCCTGGTGGTCCGGCGCCAGCGTCGAGCGGAGCAGCGTCAGGTTGATGCTGTTCCCGGCGACGTTCAGGCCGTACTTGCAATCGTTGATGACGGCCACGCCGCGGCTTTCCTCGGCCAGGGCGGACCACTTGTGGTTGGAGACCTCGAAGCGGTCGGCGTCGAACTGGCGGCTGGCGTGGGTCGGCCGGCGCAGGTGGCCGAACTGGATTTCGTGAATCGCCTCATTGGAATGAATCGTGACGGGGAAGGCGACCTTGAGCATCTTCTGCCGCTCGTGCCACTCGACCGTGGTGACGAAATCGACTCGGCGGCTGCCGCGGCGCAGGCGGATTTCCTGCACGACCGTAGAGCAGTTGAGCTTCCGCGTGACGCGGAGGATCGCCACCAGCGGCCCCTCGGCGACGACCTCGATCTCGGCCTTTTCGGGCAGCTCGACCGGGTTGAGCACGTAGTTGCTGTCGATGTCCCAGGCCTCGTAATTGCCCGGGATGTCCTTGTACATCTTGAAACTGTTGCAAGGCCCGGCGGCCAGTTCGCGTTGGGCGTCCTTATCGAAAATGCCGACCATCTCGCCCCGGTCGTTCAGGCGGATGCTCAGGTGCTCGTTCTCCAGGGACCGCGTCGTGGCCGTCAGGCCGTTGGGCGATTCGGCCAGCTCGATGCCAGAGCCGAACTTCACGCTGGCGTAACCGCACGAGGGCAGTTCCATCTCGGCGAAGCTCTGCCCGCCGATGGTCTGGACCTCGACCGGGCAGCCGCAGGAATCGTAACTGGCGCCCGAAACTTTCTTGCCCAGCGGCACCAGCGTCTTGCGATCCCACGAAAGCGAATTGAACGCCGTGACCGAGTTGGCCTGCTCTTTGGCCAGGGCCGACTGCGCCTCGGCGGCAACCTCGCGGGCCTCGGAAATGATCTTGCCGAAGGCCGACTCTGCTTCCTCGTACACGCGGCGGATGGACGAGCCCGGCAGGATGTCGTGGAACTGGTGCAGCAGCAGACTCTTCCAGGCCGCGTCCATCTTGGCGGCGGGGAACTTGTATTTCTTGCCGCCCAGCGCCGAGGCGGCGGCTGACCACATCTCGGCCTCGCGCAGGGCCAGTTCGCTCTTGCGATTCCCGCGCTTGGTGCGGGCCTGCGTGGTGTACGTGCCGCGATGGCACTGGTAGTAAAGCTCGCCGACGTACCGGGCCTCCGGCACGCCTTGCGACTCCTGGTCGCGGAAGAACTCGATCGGCGCGGCCAGCTTCACCTTCGGGATCGACTGGAGATCCTTCATCCGTTTGAGGTATTCCAGGTGGTCGCGCGCTGGGCCGCCGCCGCCGTCGCCCCAGCCGAACGGAATCATCCGCGTCGCCAGGCCGTCCTTCTGCTCGCGGTCGCGCCAGCGGGCCAGCACGTTGGCGGGCGTCGTGTGCAGGTTGTAATCGCGGGTCATGTGGGCCAGCACCCAACTGCCGTCGATGCCTTCCCACTTGAACGTGGTGAACGGGAATTGCTCGCCGCCGTTGTAGTTCCACAGGATCTTCGCCGTCGAGAAATAGTCGATGCCGCAGCCCTTCATGATCTGGGGCATCGCGCCGCTGTAGCCGAACACGTCCGGCAGCCACATCATGCGGCTGTCGGCCCCGAACTCATCCGCGAAGAACCGCTTGCCGTGCATGAACTGCCGGATCAGCGCCTCTCCGCCGGCGATGTTCGTGTCGGCCTCGACCCACATTCCGCCGTCGGCGATGACCTTGCCCGCCTTGACCGCGGCCACCACGCGCTTGTACAGCTCGGGGTAGTGCTTCTGCACCATCCAGAACAGGTGCGCCTGGCTGTGCAGGAACTTGTATCCCGGATACTCCTCGGCCAGCACGAGCTGGTTGGAAAGCGTGCGGGCGGCCTTGCGCTCGGTCTCCTCCAGCGGCCAGAGCCAGGCCACGTCCAGGTGCGCGTGCCCGAACGCGTACAGCGTCGGGGCCGACGTTCCGTTGGTGCAGGCCAGCAGCGGCTTGAGCCTTTTGCGGGCCGCGGCCACGCCCTTGAGCATGCCCTCGCGGTCCTGGTTGAAGTCCAGCAGCAAGGTGAAGTCGCGCAGGCCCTGGTCGATCTCGCTGACCTGGAGCGACTCCGGGTCGATCGAGTTGCGGACGGAGTACAGCGTGTCGACGTCGATGAAAAGTTGGAAGACCTCTTCCTGCCAGATGCCGAAGGTGACGCGTCCGACCTTTCGCTGGTGGGGCGGCGGCTCGGGCACGGTCAGGCGATCCGGCGGGATCGGCCCGCCGTTGCAGACCCACGGTCCGTGACCGGCGTACGTCTCGAGCATCAGATGGTACTTGCGGCCGGTCACACCCTTGTGGGCCAGAGTCATTTCGCGGTGTGCCCAGTCGGAGGACTGCGCCACCTTACCGTCCACGAAGGCCAGGCCCTCGTATTCGCAATCGTTCTGAAGCACGAACCGCTGACCGGCCGCCTCCTTGGGCGTGACCACGGTGAACCGGAACCAGCCGTACTCCCACTTGGCGCCCCAGGCCGTGCCGACCGGCATGGGCTTGAACTTGCCCTTGGCGGCCTGCTCGATGGGCAGGTGCTCCTTGGTGGTGAACCCCTCCAGCTCGACATCGCCCAGCGGGCGATAAAAATGGGCCTTCAGTTCGTTGCGCCAGGACTCGATTCGACTTCTCCATTCGGTCGTCAGCATATCATTCCTCTTTCAGGTTTGGTTCGAGTGGCAGTGCGAAAGTGCCACAGACTAGTCCAAAGGATTCCCAATCGCAATACCCCAGTGGAAACCATAATGCCTCCGTTTGTAGTGTCGCCGTAAGGCGGTTCTTTGTTTGTAGTGCCGCCGTAAGGCGGTTCTTTGTTTGTAGTGCCGCCGTAAGGCGGTTCTTCGCTTGTAGTGCCGCCGTGAGGCGGTTCTTTGTTTGTAGTGCCGCCGTAAGGCGGTTCTTCGCTTGTAGTGCCGCCGTGAGGCGGTTCTTCAAGAATGCCCTGACGGGCACACTACAAACTTCCTGCCCAATTGGAACCCGCGCTGCCCAACCGAAAACCCGCTCTGCCCAACTCAAAACCCGATCTGCCCAACGGGGAACCCGTTCTGCCCAACTGGCCCTCATTCTGCCCGGATCAAGAAACGATAAGTAACGTATATACAGCATGTTATCAATTCCAGACCTCACTTTCGCGCGTTTTCTTCGTAATTCGTCAGTTCGTCCGCATGTGGAGCACGGCTTGTCGCGCGGCTCGTCCGGGCAGGCGGCTGACCGATCGGCTTTACGGGCCGGGTCATCCGCAAGTCGGACAATCGTCTCTTATTCGGATGTCAAATAGCATAAGCGAGTCCCCATAGAACCCGCCGGCCGTCCCAGCAACACGGCCCCACTTGAATAACGCAGGCG
>CAZYDC010000479.1:0-4203 GCA_964646065.1 uncultured Planctomycetaceae bacterium
CAAGCCACCGCACCGAATTGTGCCTGGTCATACCGCCAGTTCACAAAGCGATCCGGGTTCACCATCGCCGGCGGCCAGAACACGTCCGCCTGCGATTTGAGCAGCACCTGCGGCGCGGACTCGTCCGCGGCCGCCTGAACCGAGGACAACAACATTACGTCATAGCTCTGCTGGGGCAACAAGGCCGGAAGCGGCACGACGCCCTCCAACTTGCCGCCGGGCGGAATGACCGCGTCCACGAGCAGGGTAGGCCCGCCGTCGCGGGAACGAAAACTGACCGCGCGAACGATGCCGGCTGTAGTGTTCTGGGCGGTGAATTTGACCTCGCGGAACGGTTGCCGTAAATCCTGCCCGCCGGCCGGCGCCAGCGAAATCACCGGCGCCGCCAAGGCCGACGAAGCCGTCACGAACAACGCGATTGCAGCAATTCGGATCACGCGGACCTTTGTAAACCTCCGCCCCAGTTGTGTCAAGCGGGGCGTTCGTCTCTCTTGACGAACGCGACTGGTTATTTTCTATGTGACAAATGGACCTCCGGCTGATATTATCTTCGCGGTCCAACGTAACTAACTTATTGAACGAGGAACGATATGGGTAAGCCAAGGCGTCGCAGGAAAGTCGGATCGAAGAAGCGCCGTGAACGTCGCAATCGCCGCAAGAAGTAACACGCGGCCGAAGCGTCATGTTTGAAGTCAGATAGTACTTTCCTCTGCGCAGGGACCACGCGTGGTCCCTGCGTCTTTTTTCACTTCAACGACCAGACGCCTTCGATCTTGTGGCCGCACTTGGGGCACGCGCCGCCCGTCAGGTTGTTGGACCGAACCGCGAACCCCACGCGGTCGATCAACACCTGCCCGCACGCCAGGCAGAGCGTTCGCTCGTCGGCCCGGCCGGGGACGTTGCCGCAATACACGTACTTCAGTCCGGCCTCCTTGCCGATTCGGCAGGCCGCTTCCAGTGTCGCCAGCGGCGTGCCCGGCAGGTCGGCCATGCGATAATCCCCGTGGAACCGCGACACGTGCCAAGGCACCGCCGGGCCGAGATCCCCGGCGATGAACTTGGCGATGTCGGCCAGTTCCTGCGGCGAATCGTTCATGCCCGGCACGACCAGCGTGGTCACCTCGACCCAGATTTCCGCCTTCACCAGTTCCTTCAGGCAGGTCAGCACCGGCTCCAGGCGGGCCTTCATCACCCGACGATACGTCTCGTCGCGGAAGGCCTTGAGATCCACGTTGATCGCGTCCAGGTGCGGCCCGATGGTCCGCACCGCCAGCGGCGTCATGTAACCGTTCGAGACAAAACAGTTGGCAATGCCCCGCTCGTGCGCCAGCCGGGCCGTCTCGTAGGCCAGCTCGAAAAATACCGTCGGCTCGGTGTAGGTGTAGCTGATGGACGCGCAGCCCTGGTTGCCGGCGGCGCTGACGATCTGCTCGGGGCTGATCGCCTGGCCGCCAACGATCTGCCCGGTGCGCGGGGCCTGCGAAATCTGCCAGTTCTGGCAGAACTCGCACTGGAAGTTGCACCCCGCCGCCGCAATGGATAAGCTGCGGCTGCCCGGCAGGAAATGAAACAGCGGCTTTTTTTCAATGGGGTCCACGTGAACGGCCACCACCGCGCCGTAACTGTGCGAACGCAGCACGCCCGCGACATTCTCCCGCACGCGACACACGCCGTACTTGCCGGCCAGAATCTCGCAACGGTGCCCGCACAACTCGCATCGCACCTTTTGGCCGTCGATCTTCTCGTACAGCATCGCCTCGCGCGGCGGGGGCGAACCTTGATTGTCAGTCTTTTCGGCCATATATATTTCTACGCCGGGTTGCCATGCCCAAGTCTGCGCGGGCATGTCCCCCTGTATCCTCATGCCCGCGCAGACTTGGGCATGGCACCCTTCTACCGCAATCTCAGGCCCCAGCCGAGCAACCACAGGACCAAACCCGCCCCCAGCAGCACCGGCCAAAGGGCGAGCGTGAATCCGATCTGTTCCGGTGGCGGCAAGGGCAGCGCGGCCACGGCGTCTTTAGGGTCTTTTGCGGCCGTGCCGGGCTGCAGACCGAGGAGATTTATCGCGTGGAGCCCGCCGTCGCGATCCTTGTAAATCCCCGGCCAGAGCAGCGTCGCCCTCGCGTCGGCCGGCTGATCCCGGGGCGCCAGGCGAACCCAATCCTTTTGCGGGCCGGCTTGCAGAGGGGTCTGATATTCATACCGCTCCTGGCCCTGCCGATCCGGCGACAGGTAACGCACGACGTTGGCCAGGAAGACCACAAAATCGCTGGACATTCCGAAGTTCGTGTTTGCGGCGTCAAGGCCGAACGAAACATACACGCGTCGCGGCGATAGGCCGGCGGCGCCGTCGTCCTGGAGAATCACCGCTTCCTTCTTCCAAGCCGCCAGCACCTTCTGCGCCACGTCGTCGCCGGGAATCCACGTTCGCATGCGACGCGCGACGACGCCCTCCAGATGCACGTCCCGCATGACTTCCGCGCTGGCGGCGACATCCAGTTGCTTGAGCGCAACATTCTGGATCGCCTTGCCCCATCGCCACCCGGCGGGTTCGTCCGGCGGGGCGATCACCAGCGCGGGTTTGTCCGCCGGCGGAGTCGTTGCGTTGGCGATCACCAGGTCCGCCTGGTCGGCCGAACTCACCAGCCGCAGCGTCGAATCCACCTGGATGAATCGCCGGATCAATGGATTGTCCGGCCCGAGCATGGCCACCTTTCGCACCTGCGCCGGCCGATGAACCAGGTACGCCGACGCTCCAGGGCCGTCAGCAATTTCGGAACAATTGAACACCATTGCGTCACTGGCTTGCGCTTCTTGCATAAATCGATCCGAAAGCAGAGGCCAGCTTTCAGTTTTTCCTGTTTGCTTTCCTGAGGCTGACAGACCGGAAACCTCAACGAAATGCGGCCCGCCGAGATTCAGCCCCCGCCGCACCGACATGAAAACCTGCACCTTGCCGCCGGCCATTGGCTCCGCGCCAATCGCGTTGACCGTTGTCGGCACTATTTCCGATGACAGTTCGACCGTGCTGAACCTGGGCCCGGTGGGCGTCGGCGTGCCGGCGAGGACAAAATAATAAACGTGTTGCGAATCGCCGGAACCGCCTTGCGGAACGATGTCCGCGGCGCGGGCCGGCAGCAGTTTCAGGTTGTCCAGCCGCGTTGTTGCCTGGGACACGGACAGCCAGCCGCTCGCGCCGCCGGCCGCGGCGGGAAGCAGCAATTGGACCTGGTCGTGCGGCGAGAGGCGTCCCAACAAGGCCATCGCCGCCCAACGGATATCCTCGGTGCCGCCGCTCGACCCGGCCAATTCCGCTGAGCACACCGGCGCGATGGTGATCCGCCTTGCCGGAGATGAATGGAACCAGGTGGGGTTTGCCGCCGCCAGAACGGCCGCGATGGCGCCGGCCAGCAGGCACAGCCACGACAGCGAAACTCGCCGCGACCGTCGGCGATCCTGCCGGCCCAGCGCCCCCAAAGCCTTCTCCCAGAGGGCCAAGCTGCCGACAACGGCCACCCGCCGCCACGGGCGATGCAGCGCCCACAGCGCCGCCACCACCACCAGCGCCCCGGCAAGCAGCGACCATGGCCAGAGAAACGTCATAATTCAGGTTTGCCTCTTGCGAGGGTGCCATGCCCAAGTCTGCGCGGGCATGTGAACTCAGGGCGGACATGCCCGCGCAGACTTGGGCATGGCACCCATCAAACACATTTGACGGGCCGTTAGAACTGCCGCATCTCGCGCTCGCGGACCACCTTCCGCAGCAGGAGATATTCCTTGCCTTTGTAGCGGGTCAATTCGCCCGAAACGCGAAGGCGGACGTTCCGGCCCAGCTTGGTGGCCGAAAGATCCTTCGCCCTCACGACCTCTTGGCAAGGCAACAGCCGGACCGGCTGCTCCAGCAGCGTATTGTCGGCGATGAACCGCACGGTGCTCCAGCCGGTGTTGGCATCGGTGGAAAGATACACGGTCCGGTCCGCGACCATCGAGCCGAATGCCTGCGGCAATTGCTTGGCCACCGCGGGCGAGACCGAGGGCAGCGGCTCGACCTTCGCGTCGGACTCCGGCGGCAGCAGGACGGGCTTGCCCGGACGCTCTTGAAGCAGCTTGCGAATCAGGTCGTCCGGGTCGGCTGTGGCGGAGGCCTGGGCCGTGGTCGGCGTTGCGGGACGACTCGCCGCCGGGTCGCTCGGCTGCGTC
>CAZYDC010000480.1:0-4138 GCA_964646065.1 uncultured Planctomycetaceae bacterium
GACGACCACGTGAAGAACTTCGCCTTCATCCTGGACGACGCCACCGGGAACTGGGGCCTTTCGCCCGCCTACGACCTGCTGTACGCCTCCGGCCCCGGCGGCGAGCACGCCATGTCGCTGGCCGGCGAGGGCAAAAACCCGGGTCGATCCCACATGCTTCGCCTGGCCGAGCAGGCCGACGTGTCCAAACGCGAGGCTACCGGCATCATCGACCAAGTCCAGGCCGCCGTGACAAGATGGAAGGACTTCGCCACCCAGGCGGGCGTCACGAAGGCCGGGATCATCCAAGTCGCTCAGTCCCTGCTGCAACTGGCGTAGGTCGCCAAGACCGCCAACCGCGGGCTGAACCTAAACTCACAGCCGCCTCAAAGGCCCCACGGTGCTGCCGCCGAGGAGCACACCGGGCAGCCGCCCCGGCCGCTGTAGTTGTAGATGGCCATCGCTACGTTCTGGTCGCCCCGGGGCCCTGATCGCCACGCGACAGGCGTTGCCGAGGGCCTGGCTGGCAACGGGGGACTCCTGGCGAGGTGGTCGCCCTCCTCCCCGGGCGGCGCCGACGATGGAGCGGAACTTCGCTCCGCCCAGCTCCGTCGTCGGACGGAACACTTCCATCATTGATCCCGCAGCCTATAATGCCCACGCGATTAGCGAAGCGAATAGAGCCCTTATCATTTCTTGCCTCCGGGAGATTCGGAGGGGCGGACCTTGCGGCGGATGGAGGCGCGAGGCTTCGCCGACTTGGGCTTCTTGCCGCGCCCAGCGGCGGCAGGTTGGCGGCCTTGAGTCTTCGCCGTCTTGTCCACCACGGGCTGGGCGGCGGCTTGGGCGGGAGGCGGGGCCGACAAGGAGGGACCAGCCGTGTCCGGCGAAGAGGAATCCGCCGTGTCCATCTCGATACCGAACACCTCGGCCAGATCATTCTGGGCGATGGTTTTCTTGTCGGAGCCAGTCGCCGGCGCCAATGACTGGCCGACGGCGGCCTGCTCGATCAGTTCCATGTGATCCACCTGGCGCAGCACGAACAGCAGCTCGGGCTTTTCGTCCAGGCGGGCTCCCACGCCGTAGAGTGCGGCAGCCACGTGTTTGCACATGTCCGCCCAGTCGGGGCAGGAACAGTCCAGGGAGATCTCCTCGGGTTTGGGGAACAAGCCCTGCTCGCGGTGGGTGATGATCTCCATGACGCCCTTGGACAGCCGGCCCTGGAGCAGTTCCAGAACCGAGGCGATCTTGCCGGCGCATAGCGAGCTGATGGATTGCCAATGCGGCTTGCTCAGAGGCTTGATCTTGATTTCGATATCGTAGAGTTCCGAGCCGCTGACCCGGGCCGTGACCTTGCCGGGCTTGATTTGGAGATCGACAACCGAGCCGTTCCGCACGTAGGTCCGCCCGCGCGGAAGCCGGTTCTCGTAGTCGCTATAGGATTCGAGGTTCTGGCACCAGGCCTTGCCCCAGAAGGTAGAGGCGATCTGCCGGCCATCGATCTGAACGGGGGTGATGGTGTGGCCCTTCTTGGCCAGCTTGGCCATCTCGCGGGCGGCGTTGGCGCGACGCTTGGCGACGGAAACGTACGGGCGGAATCCATATCCATTCCAACTCATGCTTGGCTCCTTCCAATGATCGCCGGATTATAACGCGCCGTATTCGACGGAACAGCCGCTTGATAAAAAAACAATGCCGCCGGCATCATGCTTCCGCCGCCTTGCTGATGTCCAGCGAGACGAATCGCAGCAGTTCGTCATTGCTCATCTCGGTCAGCAGCTTTTCGCCGCCGCCATCGCCCAGCAGGTCGTTCGCCAGGCCGACCTTCTCCTCAATCAACTTGTCGATCTTCTCCTCGACCGTGCCCTGGCAGATGAACTTGTGGACCAAAACGTTGTGCTTCTGGCCGATGCGGAAGGCGCGATCGGTGGCCTGGTTTTCCACAGCCGGGTTCCACCAGCGGTCAAAGTGAATGACGTGCGTGGCGGCCGTGAGGTTCAGCCCGACGCCCCCGGCCTTGAGGGACAGCACGAAGAACGGCGGCCCGTCCTCTTCCTGAAATGCGTCGACCATCTCGCGGCGCTTGCCCACGGGCGTCTGGCCGTGAAGGACCAGCCCCGGCCGCCCGAACACGCCCGCCAGATAGCCCGCCAGCGGGTCGGCGATCTCGCGGAACTGCGTGAACACCAGGGCCTTCTCCTGCCGCTGGGCCAGTTCCTGGCAGATGTCCGCGATGCGCTGGAACTTGCCGCTGTCGGCCGGGTCGTATCCGTTGTCGCCCAGCCACTGCGAGGGATGGTTGCAGATCTGTTTGAGCCGCATCAGAAACGCAAGCACGATCCCCTTCCTCTGGATGCCGTCGCTGGCTTCCAGAAGGCCGGCCAACTCCTTGACCGACTGCTCGTAGATCGCCGCCTGGCGGCGACTCAGGCCGCAGTACGTCTTCATCTCGGTCTTGTCGGGCAGATCGGCGATGATGCTCTTGTCGGTCTTGAGCCGCCGGAGAATGTACGGCCGGACGAGCGTGCGGAGTGGGCCATAAGGATTGCGATCGCGTTTTTCCAATGCCTTGGCGTACTGGGCAAACGCCTTGGCCGAACCCAGCAGGCCGGGGTTGAGGAAGTCAAACAGCGACCACAGGTCGCTGAGGCGATTCTCCACCGGTGTGCCGGTCAGGGCGATTCGAGCGTGTGATTTCAGTTCCTTCACGGCGCTCGTCTGCCGCGTGCCGGAATTCTTGATCGCCTGGGCCTCGTCCAGGATGACCACGTTCCACTCGCGCTGCCGCAGCCAGGCCAGGCGGGCCGTCATGCCGTAGGTCGTGATGACCAGGTCCTGTTCGTCCAAAAGCCGGCCCGGATCGTTTTCGCACTGGTTCTGTTCGGAAGGATGTGCGACCCACGCGGACAGCACAGGCGCAAAGCGGGCGATCTCCGCCTTCCAATTGGCGATCAGCGAGGCCGGAACCACCAGCAAACTGGGCAGGGCCTGTGGCACAGCCGCCCTCGGCTGTGTCTTGCTGTTCTCTTGCTGTTGTTGCTTAGTGACAGAAGAAGAAACGGAAGGAGAAGACGAAGACACAGCTGGGGGTCCGCCCAAGGCGGATGCCACACCGCTCTGCCGGAGGGCCCGGATTTCCAGCAGCATCGCCAGCACCTGAATGGTCTTGCCAAGACCCATGTCGTCGGCCAGGCACGCCCCCAGCCTCAATTGTGTCAGGAACCGCAACCATCGCATCCCCACACTCTGATAAGGACGCAACGTCGCCTGCAACTCGGCCGGGACGCCGCCGTCGAGTCGCCCGGGATCGCGGAGTTGCGCCAGCGTTTCTTCCAGCCAATCGCCGGCCGTCACGCGGCTCCATTCTTGCACCGAGTCCGCGGCCGATTCGTCGGCGCCGCCGCTCATGTCGGTCCCCGACAGCAGCCTCATGCCCTCGAAGAACGTCAGCCCGCCGCCCTTGACCTGGGCCTCGACCCGCTTCCAGTGTTCCAGCGCTGCCGAGAGCTTCTCGCGGTCTACCTCGACCCACTGGCCCTTGAGCCGCACCAGGCCGTCGCCCGCCGACAGGAGAGATTGTATCTCCTCGTCGGTTAGCGCCTGGCCGTCCAAGCAGACGCCGACGGAGTAGTCCAGCAGAGAATCGGCGCTCAGGACCGATTCCTTCCGCTTCCCGATGGTCGCGTTGACCACGGGCCGGGGCGGACGCTTGGCCTTCCACCAGTCCGGCACGTGGACGATCAGCCCGGCTTCCTCCATCGCGGGGATGTCCTGAAGGAACCCGTAGGCCTGACGCGGCGCCCAGGCCAGCGGCCGATAAATGTCGCCCGAATCGACAAGCTCCTTTACCAGCGTGCTCTTCTCGCTGGCCGCCTGGATCGGCGAGAGCAGCGAGATCAATGCCCAGCGATTCTTGGCCCCGGCATACTCCTGAATCGCCTTGGCCATCGGCAGGTGCTGAAGCCGCCCTTGCGCCGACATGCGGTTGGAGTAGCTGACCATGAAGGCAAACGGATATTGCTCGTCGCGCTTGTTCTCGGCCAGGTGGAACGTCACCCGCCCGACCAGCCGCCAGAGCGGGTTTTTCTCCCGCAGGTAGGCCTGCGCCCCGCCGGCAATGGCGGGAATCTCTCCGCGCACAAATGCATCCAGCTCCCGC
>CAZYDC010000481.1:0-3455 GCA_964646065.1 uncultured Planctomycetaceae bacterium
TGTGAATGCCCTTACCTCGCTTTTGAAACGCCTCAATTCTGCGATCATTGCAACCCCATTCCAAGTGGTCCGTGCGGCGGGAAACTACAGGTTGTGGGTCGGCGCTCGGGGACCCGCAAGAAAAATTTCGAGAACATCCGAAAAGCGGTGGTCGAAAATTGTAACTGTCTACAAATCAAACACTTGTGGATTCGGGCACCCCGAAAAACGGGTTCCAGTGGCTTCCCAACGGGTTCCAGTGAGCCGCCAGCTCGTTCTAGTGAGCCGCCTGCCCGTTCCAGTGGCTTCCCGGCAGGTTCCAATACGTTCTGAACTCACCTTTTTGCCTCTGAAATCGGGGTGTTTGACCGTGTGCAACGCCACTATTTCGCCCTCCGGCGTGCCTTTGGGCAGTGATTTCAGGGTCGAATCGCGGCGCGCCCCCCGTGTGCAATACGCCCCCCGCGTGCAACGCGCCCCTGCAGGGGCTAAGTTGCACACCCTACATTGCGGGTGCAACATATTTTTGCGGGAGCGCGTACAATGGCCGGTGTTGCATAGAATAGTAGAGGCCGCCGGCGCGCGGGGAACGTCTGCCTGCGCGCGGGCTTGGTCGAAAGAAAGGACGACATCTATGAAGAGCGGAATACTGCTGGCGTTGGTCTGGGCGCTGTCGACGGCGGGGTGCGAATGCCCGAGCATGGTGGAACAGCCGGGCGGCGTGGGGACGACGGATTACAGCCACGGCGATGGCTGGCGGTGGGGCGCTCTGCCTCCGGCCCGGCCGGCGCCTTCCAAGGACAGCGTGACCTACCTCGGCGCCCAGGTGGCGCGGGTGCCCGAGGCGCTGCGAGCGCAGCTCTCGCTGCCGGAGGACGCCGGGCTGATGGTGACGGCCGTGGCGCCCGGCAGCCCGGCGGCGGCGGCCAAGCTGGCCCGGTTCGACGTGCTGGTGCGGATCAACCGTCAGTACCTGATCAATCCCGAGCAACTGGAGGTGCTGGTGCGCGACGCGAAGCCCGGCCAAGAAGTGCGGCTGACGGTCGTCCGGCAGGCGAAGCTGGCCAGCGTGATGGTGAGGCTGGGCTCGCGGAAGGTTTCCGAGGGCGAGATGGATCGCGGCGCACCGGCCCATGCGATGCGCGGGGCGCCGATGGGTCCGGGTTGGGGCCGGCCCATGCGCGAAGGCGGCGAGGGTCCGAACATGCCCGGAATGTGGGGGCGTCCAGTGAGCGAGGATCGCGACGGCCGCCCGATGCCCGGCCCGTGGGGCCCCGCGATGCGCGGCCGCGCGAACGAGCGGGCGGAAGGATACGAGGAAGGGAATGAGTCGCCCAAGGGCGGCCTGCACTACAGAATGCAAAAGGGTCCGGATGGCAAGATGGAGATTATTCCCGTGCCGCCCGGCCGCGAGGGTCCGGGCAACCGTCCGGGGCCCGGCGCCCGGGACGATCGAGAAGGCCCCTACAAGGGCGAGATGATTTTCCAGGCCCACGAAGACGGCACGATGATTCAGGCCTTCCGCGACAACGAGTACGCCCTGCGGCTGGTGACGGACGCCAAGGGCAACAAGACCCTGACGGCGCGAAGCGTCAAGGACCCCAAGGCCGTTTTTGAGGGGCCGATCAACACACCCCAGCAGCGAGCCAAGTTCCCCGCCCCCCTGCAGCGGCGGCTGGAGCAAATGGGAGGCGGCTCCGTATTGGAGTTACCCCCGCCGGACAAACGTGAAAAATAGGACAAATTGGCCAAACGTGAATAACATGTAATATCTAATTTCGCGTTTGCGCCGCGGTCAGGTAAGAAGTCGGTGCGCCTTGGCCGATTACGAATCACCAATAGCTTTTGGCGGAACGACATGGAATCAACCGAACTGCTCGCATTGCGGAAACACGTTCCGGACCTGATCGAGGCCGCGGGCCCTTACGGCAGCATCATCGTCGCGCCGGGTTTGCAAGGGCGAATCTTCTGCACGATCGACGGCAGGATGGCGCATCGGTTGGACGCGGCGTTGCTGGCAAAACCGCACGCGGAGGAGTTCAACAATTTCGGCGGGAACTCGCTTTGGCCCGCGCCCGAGGGCGGGCCTTTCGCGTTCAACTATCCACAGGGCGGCGGCTGGCGCGTGCAGGAGGGCGTGAACAAAACCAACATGCGCGTGGTGGAAAAACGGGGACTGACGCCAAGCTCGCCGTTTGAAATGAACATGGGCCCGCGGTTTTCGGTGGTGCTGGAAAAGACCGTGGAATTGGCCAATCGCCGCGGCGCGCGGCTGAAGCTGGCGTTCCGGCGGGACGTGCTGCTGAACCCCGATCCGGCCGCGTCGAAGATCGGAAAGTCCTCGTCCATTCAGTACTGCACGACCGACACGCTGGCGCCGCTGGGCGAGTATTCGCCCGACCAGGCCCTGTTCGCGCCCTGGTCGCTGGAGCAGTTCCCGCTGTCGGAGGACGTGATCGTTTTCGCGCGGGCGGGCGATCCGCGGGCGGCGATGAATTTCGATTACTACGGCCCGCCGGCCGTTCAGCCGGTGTACGGCCCGCAGGGTCTGGCGATGCGACTGGGCGGGGCGGACAAATTCCAGTTCGGCCTGCGAGCCCGGAATTGGCCGACGATGATCGGCGCGCTGGATCGAAAGCGGGAACTGCTGGTCCTCCGCGCCGCCATGCCCACCAAGGGATTCCAGGACGTGGTCTCGGAAAAAAGGGGACAGGGCGAAAAGGGGACTGGCTCCGCGGCCGTTGGCGGTGCCTGTCCCCTTTTGCCCCGTTACTTCAACATCGCCGACAACGACCAGCCGGCCGGACCGTGGTCGGCGGCGGACATGTACAGCATTTTCTATGGCGCGAAGCTGGGGTTTTACGAATTGGAAACCATTGCGCCCGCCTGGATCGCGGGCAATCGCCTGGCCGAGTCGGTGCTGACCACCATGACATCGATCTATCACGGCGACCTGCCGGCGATGGAAGATCACGTCGCCGCCCTGCTGGGTGTGCCGACTTCCGCACTGAGCGGAATGTGACCCGCCGAATCGCGGCGGTTGTCGGACAAGAAAACGCAGTTGAGTGCCCGCAATGTTCTGCGCATTCGTCGCCCAACCGGATATAGCTGGGGGGCGGGCGCCTTCCGAGTGACGTTCAAACCAAAAACATACCCCGGGCGGCTACGGGAACTTCAACGTCGCCCGGGGCATCAAGAATCAGCAGCTTCCCGGCTGTCTACTGCACTGTCGGTCCAGCGGCATCAGCGATGGCCACCGTGTCCGCCACCACCGTGTCCACCCCCAAAGTGTCCGCCGCCGCCAAAGTGGCCGCCTCCGAATCCGCCGTGGAAGCCGTGGCCTCCATAGTAACCTCGGCCGCCCCAACCACCATAGCCGCCATAGCCATAGTATGGATAGCCATAGCCGTAGCCGTAGTAGGGGTAATAATAGCCTGGGTAATAGTTGCCGTAATAGGGCGTACTGTAATAGTAGG
>CAZYDC010000481.1:3465-4138 GCA_964646065.1 uncultured Planctomycetaceae bacterium
GGGTAATAGGGCTGGCCGTAGTAGTAACCCGACCCGCCGTAGTAACCGTAACCCCAATGATGGTGGTGGTACGCCATCGCCGGCGTCGCCGCCCCCATCAATACGCCCGCCACGACCACTAACCCCAGAATCAATGGGTATTTGCTTTTTGTCATGGCTGGTACTCCTCAGTTCATTGCCTACGTTCCTCTCCTCACTATTATTCTAGACAACTGGGGCAAAGGTTCGTTTGAAATGAGGTCCGCCATTTCAGCCTTTCCGACCCCTTTGGATCGCCTCCTCGCGCTCGGAGGTCGTCAGCTCGAAGATCGCCTCCCACATCGCCTCCTCCTGGGCCGTCCAGTTGCACTTCCGGCGGCTCATGGCGACTTTCGCTGCCGCGAAGAGCCGGTCCTTGTAGACTCCCTCGCTCACAGTCCCGTCCAGGAACCACGCGAAGGAGGGGATGAATTTCGGCAGCGGGCGGCCGGTCGCCACGATCAGGGACATCGCGCCCACGTACGCGCCCGTGTTGAACAACGTGCCGATCGAGGTCCGGGCGTGGTCGCCGATCATCGCGCCGACCTTCGTCGAACCGGTGTCGATGGACGTTTTACCGTCCAGCACCACCGTGACGTTCGAGTAATCGTTCTTGAGATCGCTGTTGGTGGTGAGCGCGCCGAGGTTGACCCAC
>CAZYDC010000482.1:0-4110 GCA_964646065.1 uncultured Planctomycetaceae bacterium
GGCGGGTCTTCGCTGCGCTACGACATGGCACCCGGAAACTCGCCACTCCCATATTAAGTTGTCAAATAGCATTCATCCGCGAGCTTCTAGCAAGCCCGCATCGGTCCATTGCAAAGACCACAGTGTGTATTATACCATAGATTATGAAGATGTTGGTAAAATATCACCCTTAGTAAATATTTCAATCTGTAACCACATGGCCAGCCATGCCTAGCCGTCGCAAATATTTTTTATATTTCCCGATCGGTTTTTCAAAATCATCCGCGGAATGATTGTTCGCGTTTGTAGTGGCGCCGTAAGACGTTTCTTCTTATGCCCTTACGGGCACACTACGAACGGTCCAGCCGACGCCATCGGCCTCTGCTCCGAAAATCCAGACAGGTTAGTCGCCCAGATCGCAGAGAAACCGAGAAAAGCAAAGACCGGATGAATTGGCAGGATGAAGAGTTTTATCTGCTTGCTTCAAAGCTCTTTGCTTCTCTCAGTTCCTCAGCGTCCCTCAGCGCCCAAAACGCCGTTTTCATGGTTTGGGGTTTCCGTTGGACGATGAATGACTGCGGGTGGTTCTTCAAATGATTTGAGCGCTGCATCGCGAGGTCGAAATCGGTATCATCCCGGTTGACGCAGCGATGTTTCGATCCGGAAGCCCCTTACGGGGCCACTACGAGCGGCGACGACGAACCCATTACAAATCGAGGCTTTCCATGCTTGAAAATCTTAAGAAGCAGGTGTGCGAGGCGAACCTGATGCTCGTGTCCGAGGGGCTGGTGGTCCACACGTTCGGAAACGTCAGCGGCGTGGACCGCAAGAGCGGCATGATGGTCATCAAGCCCTCCGGCGTTTCCTACGACACGCTGGCCCCCGAGCAGATGGTCGTGGTTTCGCTCGCCGACGGCAGGGTGGTCGAAGGCAAGCTGCGCCCCAGCAGCGATACGCCGACCCACCTGGAACTTTACCGCGCGTACGCCCAGATCGGCGGGGTGGTCCACACGCACAGCCCGTTCGCCACGGCCTGGGCGCAGGCAGGGCGCGACCTGCCCGCCTACGGAACCACGCACGCGGATTATTTTCACGGACCGGTGCCCTGCACCCGCCCGCTGCGGACCGCCGAAATCCAGGGCCAGTACGAGACCAATACCGGCAAGGTCATCATCGAGCGTCTGGCGGGCATCGACCCGCTGAACATGCCGGCGATCCTGGTGAGCGGCCACGGACCTTTCGCCTGGGGCGCCACCGCCGCCGACGCCGTGCATAACGCGGCGATCCTGGAATACCTCGCCGGCATGGCCGCCCAGACCGAGCGGCTCAATTCCTCCGCCACTCCCGTAACGCAGGAACTGCTGGATAAGCATTTCTTCCGCAAGCACGGCCCGGGAAAATATTACGGCCAGAAGTGAGGGGTGGCATGGCGACGTTGTTTGTCGCCATGCGATGTTCGCAAGATCGGGACATGGCGACAAACAACGTCGCCATGCCACCCTTATCTACCTCTTCGCCGTATAATTTTCGTGGAACGGTTTTTCCATTCGGTTCGTTTAGAGGATTGAGTTGGTGCCCAAGAACCTGCCAGAGCGGTTTGAATCGCTGGCGATGCCGCTGATCGACGCGGTGTATCGCGCCGCCCTCGCGCTGTGCGGGCGGGCCGACCAGGCCGACGACCTGGTGCAGGTGACGTACCTGAAGGCCTGGGAAAACTTCCGCTCGTTCCAGGAAGGCACCAACTGCAAGGCCTGGCTGATGCGGATCCTGCGAAACAGCCGCATCGACCAGTTGCGGCGGCAGGGGCTGGTAAAGTTCCAGTCGCTGGACGAGGAAATGCCCTTGGCGGAACACCCCCAAGCGGACTTGGGGGTGCCACAAGAAAATACTGCCGCGGCGGTTCCCGACGTCGCGACGATGCTGGAAAGGTTTTCGGACCAGCAGGTGATCGAGGCGCTGGGGCAGTTGCCGCCCGATCAGCGGTTGGCGCTGCTGCTGGCCGACGTCGAGCGTATGGACCATCAGGAAATTGCGGACGTGATGGAGGTGCCCGTGGGCACCGTAAAAAGCCGCACCAGCCGGGCGCGGGCGGCCTTGAGAGAAAAGCTGCTGGCCCACGCCAAAGACCTGGGCTTCGTGAAGCGGTGAAACCATGCATCTGAATGACGAACAATTGGAAGAGGCGCTGGCCGGTGCGGCAGTTCACGCCGAGCATCTGTCCGCCTGCGCGGATTGCCGCCGGCGGTTGCAGGCCCAGCAGGAAATGCGCGGGCGATTGCAGCGGGCTTTTTCGAGCGCCGCCGCCCCGGCCGACCTGGCCGCGCGCGTCCGGGGTGGCATGGCGACGTTGTCTGTCGCCATGCAGCGCACCCGCCGTAGCGGGCCGCCCACAAGGCGGGTGATCCGCTGGATGCCCGCCCTGGCCGCGGCCGCCGCGGCGCTGATTGTCGCGGTCCCGCTGATCGTGGTCTCTCTTTCGACCTCGGACGTCCAGGCGGCCGCGTCGCAATTGGCCGAGATTCACCAGGCCAACCTCGCCCAGATGAACAACCCCAGCCAGTTCTACGCGCAGGACGACCCCGCGAAGCTGGCCGCGTACTTCAAGGACAAACTTCATTTCACGCCCGCCATGCCGAAGCTGGAGCAAGGCCTGGAAATGCGAGGCTGCTGCAAGAGCCACTTCGACAAGGGCATCGTCGGGAGCTATGTGGTTCAAACTCCCAGCGGGTACACTTCCATCGTCGTCGTCCGCGAGGCGCCCGAGCGGCTGGGGCTCAAAGACAAAACCCAACAAGGCGGCCGAACCTACTTCCACGGCGTATCGGGCTGCTGCACGCTGGTCGCGGTGCGGCTGGGAGAGTACACCTACTGCGCGGTGGCCATGAGCGACCTGGGCACGGACAAGCTCGTCGACCTCCTGGGGCGGTTGGTGAATTAATTTCGGGTGCCATGCCCAAGTCTGCGCGGGCATGGGGACACCGCGTGAACATGCCCGCGCAGACTTGGGCATGGCACCCGGAATCGTCTCTTGGAACCGAACGGTTCGCTGGATCGTTTAGAGGGGTGAGGCAACTATAGAATAATAGCGCGCCACAGGAGCTTCTTATGACCGATCAACCCGCCGCACCGCCAACCGCGCCGCCATCCAGCGCACCGCCCAGCGCGCCGCCGCCTCGCGGCCCGAGGGTCCGCTATCTGCTGGCCATCATCGTGGTCGGCCTGGCGATGCTGGTCCTTGGCGCGGGCTACAGCCAGAAGGTCAACACCCTTGTCTCCGACGCGAAACACCTGCTGGCCGCTTCGCAGCCGGCCTCCGCTGCGGCCTCGGCCGCCAAGACCCAAACGTGGTACACCTGCGCGATGCACCCCTTCATTGTCATGGACCATCCGGGCAAGTGCCCGATTTGCGCCATGGACCTGGAGCCGCTGGACATGTCCAAGTATACCGGCCAGGTCGCGCTGGACCCGGTGGTCTCGCAGGAAATGGGCGTGCGGGTGGCCGAGGTGACTTCCGGGCCCCTGACGCGGGAAATCCGCACCGTCGGCAGCGTGGACTACGACGAGACCGCCGTGCGGGACATCACCACGAAGGTCTCGGGCTGGATCGAAAAGCTCTACGTCAACTCCACCGGCCAACCGGTCAAGAAAGGCCAGCCGCTTTTCGAACTGTTCTCGCCGGAACTGTACACCGCGCAGACCGATTACCTGCTGGCGATGAAAGACACCGCCGATGCCCGCGCCGTGCAGGACGTGCGAACGAGGCTCAAATTTTTCGACATCTCCGACGAGCAGATCGCGGCGCTGGCCAAGTCGGGCAAACCCACGAAAACCCTGACCATTCTGAGCCCCTTCGACGGCCTGGTGGTGGTCAAGAACGCCGTCGAGGGCATGAAGTTCGAGCCCGGCGTGCAGCTCTATCGCATCGCGGACCTTTCGGAGGTCTGGGTAATGGCGACGCTGTACGAGTACCAGTTGCCCTATGTGCGGGTCGGCCAGAACGCGGTCATGTCGCTGCCGTACATCCCGAACGTGAATTTCCACGGCAAGATCGCGTACATTTATCCATACCTGAATTCCGAGTTGCGGCAGGTGAAGGTGCGGCTGGAATTCGCCAACCCCGGCCTGGTGCTT
>CAZYDC010000483.1:0-4103 GCA_964646065.1 uncultured Planctomycetaceae bacterium
GCATGTTCGCACGCCCCACGCAGTTCGACGCGAGCAGCATCCGCTGGCGGGCCGCGGACGGCAGCGTGCATGAAGTGCCACTGTCGGCGGCGACGCCTCGCAATTCGTACCTGTTCGCCGCCCCGATGCAGATTGCCGTGGGCGGATATTTTGAACTGCTGAAAGGGCCGGGCTCAGCGTGGGATCCCTCCAGCCCATCGATCCGGGTTGACCTTACCGGACTGTCCGGCCTGAGCGGAAGAGTCGGCATCCAAGGCTACCTCGCGGGCACGACCAACCCCAACGACGACAGCCTGAGCGTCTGGCTGGAATGGCTCGACGCGCCGGCGACGATCCCATCCGGGGCCGCGTATCAGGCGACGTACACGGTGACGGCCACACCGCCCGGCGCCGCGGCCGACCTCAACGGCGACACGCTCGTCAACGCCGCGGACATCGACCTGGAGGCCGCCGCGATTCGCGCCGATTCCAGCGACCCGCGGTACGACCTGAACGGCGACGGACTGGTCAACCAGGCGGACCAAGACTACCTGGTGAAGAAAATTCTTGGCACCGCCTATGGCGATGCGAACCTGGACCGCGCGGTGGATTTTCTGGATTTCCAGGCCCTGCTGAACCATTGGCAGGCGGCGAACGCCGGGTGGGCAGGCGGGGACTTCAACGGCGACGGCGTGGTGGATTTCCTGGACTTCCAGACGCTGCTGAACAACTGGAACCCCGCGGGCACCTTTGACTTGCAGGTTCCCGAGCCCACGACATTGCTGCTGCTGGGCCTAGGCGGGCTGGCGGTGATTGGCCGCAAGGGCATGTGTCCGCATCTGCGATTACGCGGTCATTTCGGGTGAAATTCCCATCATAATCGCGTTGACCGCCAAGTGGTTTCTCGATATATTATTCATGTCCCAAGATGTCCAATGTATGGCAGCCTTGAGAATCGGAGAGCAGAGATGCAGTTGATGGTGCGGGACGCGGCCAGACTTTTGGCTGTGTCGGAAAAAACCATATATCGCTGGATCAAGCAGGGCAAGTTGCCTGCCTACCAGATCAACGACCAGTTTCGGTTCAACCGGGCCGAACTGCTGGAGTGGGCCACCGCCCAACGGATCAATGTTTCGCCGGAAATCTTCAGCGATACCGAGGGGGACGCACAGAGCATTCCGACGCTGGCCCAAGCCCTTCTGGACGGCGGCATTCACTATCGCGTCGGCGGGACGGACAAGGAGTCCGTGTTTGCCGGCGTGGTGGACCTGATGCGGCTGCCGGAGGAAGTGGACCGCGAATTCCTGCTCAAGGTGCTGTTGACCCGCGAGTCGCTGGGGTCCACGGGCATCGGCGACGGCATCGCCATTCCGCACGTGAGGAACCCTATTGTCCTCCACATCCATCGCCCGATGGTGACATTGTGCTTTCTTGAGAATCCGATCGACTTCGCGGCGATGGACGGCAAGCCGGTGGACACGCTGTTCACGCTGGTCAGCCCGACGATTCGGGCGCACCTGGGCCTGCTTTCCAAACTGGCCTTCGCCCTGCGCGACGACCGGTTCAGGCAAGCGGTCGCCAAGCGAGGATCGCGGCAGGAGCTGCTCGAAGCAGCCGCCCTCGTCGAGCATCACCTGGCCGTGCCGAAACCGAATCCTTCGGGCGAACCTTCCCTTCCCGCGCCACAAGTGAAGACATAACCAGAGGCCATTATGTACTTCATCTTGGCGTCGATAACTATTCTCCTATTAGGCGGCCTGCTTTCGTTTTTGTCCGACAGCCGGCAAAACCTTTCCCGTGCGCTGGGCGTCGGCGGAGCTGTAGCCGGCGCTCTGGCCGCTGCCGTGCCCGCCGTGACCGTGCTTTTCGGCGGCACGGTCGATGCGATCCGCTGGCCATGGAACATGCCGATGGGCTCGTTCTGGCTGGCGCTCGACGGCCTGTCCGCTTTGTTCATGCTGCCGATCGCCGTGCTGTCCGCGCTGGCCGCCGTTTACGGTGGAGCGTATCTGCGGGGTTTTGGCGAAAAACGCGGCAAGGCGTCGCTGGGCGCGTCGTGGTTCTTCTTCAATCTGCTCGTGGCGTCGATGGTGTTGCTGGTGTTGGCCAGGAACGGAGTGCTGTTCCTGCTGGCGTGGGAAACGATGTCGCTGGCGTCGTTCTTCCTGGTGACGATGGAGAGTGACCGGCCGGATGTTCGCCAAGCCGGATGGACCTACCTCGTCGCGACCCACATCGGAACCGCGTTTCTGTTGGTGATGTTCTTCCTGCTTGGCGGGCCGAACAACTCGATGGACTTTGGCCAGTTCGCCGCCGGCGGACAAGGCGGCGTGATCTTCCTGCTGGCGGTCATCGGGTTTGGCACCAAGGCGGGGTTCATTCCCCTGCACACGTGGTTGCCGGAGGCGCATCCCGCGGCGCCCAGCCACGTCTCGGCGGTGATGTCCGGCGTCATGATCAAGATGGGCATCTACGGTTTAGTGCGGACGTTGATATTCCTTGGAGCGCCGGCGGAATGGTGGGGCTGGGTGCTGGTGGGCATCGGAGTCGTTTCCGGCGTGCTGGGCGTGCTGCTGGCGCTCGCGCAGCATGACCTCAAGCGGCTGCTGGCCTACCACAGCGTGGAGAACATCGGGATTATCGCACTGGGCCTGGGGCTGGGCGTCGTGGGGTTGGCTCGCGGCAACACGGCCTTGGCCGTCATGGGCTTTGCGGGCGGACTTCTGCACGTGGTCAACCACGCCATGTTCAAGGGACTTCTGTTCCTGGGCGCCGGAGCGGTCGTCCACGCCACCGGCACGCGGCAGATCGATCAACTTGGCGGCCTGATCAAGAAAATGCCCTGGACGGCGGCGACCTTCCTTGTCGGCTCAGCCGCCATCTCCGCCCTGCCGCCGCTGAACGGATTTGTCAGCGAGTTCCTGATTTACCTGGGCTCCTTCCGGGCCGTCGCCGCCTCGCACCCGTACGGGGTCATACCGGCGCTGGTGGCCATTGGCGGACTTGCCCTGATCGGCGGGCTGGCGGCGGCGTGCTTCGCCAAGGCCTTCGGCGTGGTGTTCCTGGGCGAACCGCGAACTAGCGCGGCCGCAAATGCTCACGAGGCGCCCGCGGCGATGCGAATCGCCATGATCGCCCTGGCCGCCTGCTGCGTGGCGCTCGGGCTGCTTTGCCCGCTCGTGGTGCCGCTGCTGGCGCCGGCCGTCTCTTCGGCGACCGGTCTGACTTTGGAAACGGCGAGCCGGCATCTGGCCGACGCTGGCGGACCCTTGACCTGGGTCGTGATCGGCGGCGCGATCCTGCTGGCGCTGCTGGGCGGATTGGCATTGCTTCGGAAATGGTTGCTCGCGGGCAGAGAAGTCGGTCAGGCTGGCACCTGGGATTGCGGCTACGTCGCCCCCACCGCCAGGATGCAGTACACCGCGTCCTCGTTCGCCCAGCCGCTTACGGATATATTCGGGCTCTTTCTGAGAACGCGCACGAAAGGCCACCAGCCCGAGGGACTCTTCCCGCGGGAGGCCGAAATCGAAACGCACACACCCGACGTTTTCCACGAGGGCCTGTTTCGCCCCGCGTTCCTTGGCGCCGAACGCTTGATGGAGCGGATGAAATGGCTCCAGCACGGACGGCTGCAGCTTTACGTATTGTACATCGTGCTCACCTTGCTGGTGCTGCTGGTCTGGAAATTAGGCCCCTCCATTTCGGCGGGAGGGTGATTCATGACAAACCTGCTCATTAACATTCTGATTCCGCTGCTCCTGGCGCCGCTCTTGCCTGGGCTCATCAACCGAACCAAGGCGATCATGGCCGGGCGAAAAGGCCAGCCGCTTTTGCAGCTCTACTTCGACCTGTGGAAATTGCTGCACAAGGGCGCCGTGTACAGCCGCACGACCAGTTGGATTTTTCGTGCCGGCCCGATGGTCGCCTTGGCAGCCGTGCTGACGGCCTTGATGCTGGTGCCGCTGGGCGGTTCCCCTGCCCCGCTGCACTTTGCCGGAGACCTGGTCCTGCTGGCCTACCTGATGGGCTTGGCGCGATTCTTCACCGTCATCGCCGCACTGGACACGGGCTCCGCATTTGAAGGCATGGGCGCCAGCCGCGAGGTCACGTTCGCCACACTGGCC
>CAZYDC010000484.1:0-4102 GCA_964646065.1 uncultured Planctomycetaceae bacterium
GGAGTCGTACACGGCCACGCCGCTATTGGGGTCGGCGTCCATGGACACGTCAGGCGTCGTGCGATACGTGGTGCTCTGCGTGACCACGCCTTTCTGGTAGGCGGGCTGGGTTTCGTATCGGCTGATGCCGCCGCCCGAGCCGCCGTCCCTGCCGCTGCTGCTGCCGTTGCCCCAGCCGGTTTCGGAAACGTAGTTGTTGTTGCCGTCAATCGTCAGGGTCGTTCCGCCGGCCGAGATGACGTTGGGTGAAGAGGACGGGTAGTCGGCGACGATGGTGTGCGCTCCCGTGCCGTACGCGCCCTGGTCGCCGCTGGAGGCGACGAACGTCACGCCGTTATGTCCGGCGGGCGTCGTGAAGGTCGAGTCGTAGGCCGTCTCGCCGGGGAATTCGCTCTCGCCCCAGCTCATCGAGACCACCGACACGCCGGCGTAGCCCTTGGCGGTGCTGACGGCGGAGAACAGGTCCGTGTCGGAGTCGGAGCTCGCCTCCACCAGCACGATGTTGGCGCCGGGCGCTGCCGCGTGAGCCCACTCCACGTCCATCGAAGTTTCGACCGCCCAGGAATTGCCCGGGCCTTCGGGGTCGGTCCCCGGCAGGGTGGTCGAGCCGTTCTGCCCGACCACGGTGAATGTCGGGTTGGACAGCCCGAACTGCGCGTCGAACGCGTGCAGGTCCGCCACGATGGTCGGATCGTTATAGGCGTCGACGATCGCGATGGTCTGGCCGCTGCCGTTGCCCGTGACCGCGCCAAACTGCACGGCGTTCATGCCGTACGCCTGCTCAATCTGCGAGGGGGTCAGGCCGACCGGGCTGGAGTAGTCGAACGGGTGGACGACGCCCGTGCCATGGTGAATGGTGAACGTGGTGTGAGCCACCGGCACTGCCGAAAGCAGCAGCCGCGATTCCAGTTCTTCCATCAGGGAGGCAACCGGCTTGGACGCCGTCGCTCCGCGCGAAAGATTCCGCACGAATGTAACCAATGAGGACAGAGTGGAATTACCGCTGGACAGACCATTTCGCTTCGACATAGACTCTCCTTAATCCATTTGCATACACGATAGACCTGATTTTTATCGGCAGTATATCAAAAAAACGTTCGCAATTTGCAAAAAATAGGTTCTCTTTCACATTTTTCATGGCAAAACCTATCGCGACTTCTTACGGCAACATTTTGAGAAAAGTTCGTAACCCGAAGGATTCTCTTTCAAATTTTATACACGATTCTGACGTCCGCTGATCATAATGTTTATTGTCTTGGAAGGGAGACTCGTTTAGTCCCACTTCCGTTTTCGCGAATGATTCTATTCCTATCCGATAATTTCAGTCTAAAGTGCCAAACGCAGGCCAGGCTGATGTATTGCACGAATTGCGAAAATTACAGGAACCACCTATGACTCCACGCGAACGATTGCTGACGGTCCTTTGGGGCAAGATACCGGACTGCGTTCCGGTGGCCCCGGACTTTTCCAACATGATCCCCGCCCGCCTGACCGGCAAGCCGTTCTGGGACCTTTACTTGTACAACGAACCGCCGATCTGGGAGGCCTACATCGACTGCGCCAAGCGGTTCAACATCGACTCGCTGATGGACGGCTACTTCCCCCTGACGTTCGAGGAGGAAAAATCCCCCGGCGAGCCGTGGCTCCAGTACATTGTCAAGCGGACCGACGAGCGGATCATCACGCAATACTCGCGAGTGGAGGACGGCAAACGCAAGTGGTCCATCGCCGTGGTGTACTATCGCGACAACCCGCCCACCAGCGGCCTCCAGCCGGATAGCCTGGGGCTGCCGCCGGTGCCCGAGCGGTTCGAGCCCATCGAGGCCAAGCCCGTGGACACCAACCCGCAGAACATCCTGCGGCGGGTCAAGGGGCTCATGGGCGACCAGGGCCTGATCGGCGTGGTCCTGGCCAGCACCAGCATGTTCCTGAGCGTCGAGGGGATCTACGACTATTACGACCACCCCGGAAAGTACGAGAAGATCGGCCAGGAGAACATCGGGCGGGTCGAGGCCCGGTTCGCCCGGATCATGGCGATGGATCCGCGGCCGGACTTTCTCGCCGTCGGCTGCTCGGGTTCGCTGGTTTTCCAGACGCCCGAGATGTTCCGCACGCTCTCGCTGCCCGCCGTCAAGCGGGGCATCGAACTGGCCCACGCGGCCGGGATTCCCACGCACGTCCACTCCTGCGGACCCGAGCGGGAACTGGTCAAAATCCTCGCCGAGGAGACCGACCTGACCGTGATCGACCCGCTGGAAATCCCGCCGATGGGCGACTGCAACCTGGCCGAGCTCAAGCGGCTCTACGGACACAAGATCGTCCTCAAGGGCAACCTGCACACCACCGAGGTCATGCTCCGCGGCAGCGTCGCCGACGTGATCGCGGCCAGCAAGAAGGCCATCGACGATGCCGCCGCCGGCGGGCGATTCATCCTGTCCACAGGCGACCAGTGCGGCCGCGACACCCCCGACGCCAATCTCCACGCGATGATCGAGACGGCACGGACGTACGGAAGATACTAACCGGGATTTGTCTTGTGGAAGCCACAAGGCAATGTAGACTTACATGTACCGATGACGATGGGTGTTTCCGTCGTTTCTTCCTCGTTATCTTAATCGTATCTTGGGCGTCGTCGTCTTTGTCGTTTCATCGCCGTTGCCTTTGTCGTTTTTTGGCCGTTGCCTTTGTCGTTTTTCCAGGCCCGTTCACGGGCCTTTTCTCGCTTCTTAGCGAGTTTAGCTCAGGGCCTTTGGCCCTGGGACGATAGGCGGTATATTTTCTTTCCGTAGCCCGCCTGGGCGGGCTTTTCCGTGGCTTTAGCCAAAAGGAATACCGACAATGTCAACACGGGCGTGCAGCGAAATCAATCTCCACATCAACTGGCACGTGTTGGATAACAATCCGGTCCTGACCGATATCGTGGAGGCCCAGACGCACCGGTATCTTCGCGGGCAGGCGTTCAAGACGCCCGGGGTATTCTTCCACGAGATCGGCGGCACAGACGACCACGTTCACCTGGTCGTTTCAACCCCGCCGACGCTGCTGATCAGCGAGTGGATCGGGAAACTCAAGGGCGGGAGCAGCTTTTTCATCAACCACGAGATTGCCAACCGCAAGATCCTCGCGTGGCACCCGCGATATGGCGTGGTCGGTTCGGGACCAAGGACTTGCCTTGGGTGAAGGCATACGTCCGCAACCAACGAAAGAACCACGCGGAAGGGAAAACCGAAGACCGGTTGGAACGGGATGAGCCGCTGGAGGAACAGCCGGGCCAAGGCCCTGAGCAAGAGTAAGCCCGCTCAAAGCGGGCTACAGAAAGAAGGAGGGGGACGCCTTGTCCCCAGGGCCAAAGGCCCTGAGCTACACTCGCTAAGAAGCGAGAAAAGGCCCGTAAACGGGCCTGAAGAAAAGCCGAAGAAACGCGGCTGTCGGGTTAGAGGAACTGAAAATCGGCCGCATTTAGTCGTTCTCCAACCAAGCTTCAAGCACTGTATTATTCATAACTTAAAATATTGTACTAAAATAGTACCATTTCGCCTTGTAATCGTACCGATTCTGTACTATATTACTTCTGGATGGAAGACAGGAGCCCAAGCAGGCATGTTGGCATTGACGAAAAAGACGGGTTACGGGATTATCGCGATTGCTCACTTGGCGAGCATCGGGCGGTCGGGTGTGGCCAGCGCTCGCGAGATCGCGGGGCTTTTCGGCGTGCCGACGGCGCTGCTGATGAACGTGCTCAAGCAGTTGTCGGCGGCGGGGTATGTGGAATCGGTTCGCGGGGCCAAGGGCGGGTATCGCCTGGTTCGCGACCTCGGCCAGATCACGCTGTCGGACTTGGTGGAGGCGATGGAAGGTCCGGTTCGGCAATCGGTCTGCCTGTCCGACCCGGGCAAGCTGGGCGAATGCACCGACCAGATGATGGCCAACTGCCCGATCAGCGACCCGGTGCATCGGGTGCAGCGCAAGATCAACGATTTTCTGAAGAAGGTGACGCTGGCGGAACTGGTCGAGCCCTCGATCACCGCGAAATAGAAGAATTCACCGCGGAGGACGCGGAGAACGCAGAGACAAACAGGAGAAAGACAAAGGTAACGGGTCA
>CAZYDC010000485.1:0-4102 GCA_964646065.1 uncultured Planctomycetaceae bacterium
ATGATGAAGTGCAGAGTCGGAACCCCAACTCTGTCCTTCTGCCTTCTTCGGTTCGATTGTTCGAATGTTCTGCGGTTTGCAGTTTCTTCGCTGTTACGCTCCACGCCCCACGCTCCACGCCCTGCATTTGATCTTCTGCGTCCCCAAACTCTGTTGCTCTTACGCCCGCGCGGCCAGCATAATGTCGCTCGAAAGACCGGAGAACCCATGACAGACAACTGGTCCATCGTCGAGCCGTGTTTCGATCTCAAGACCGCCCGCGCGTATGAGGGGCTTTTCACGCAGGGCAGCGGATACCTGCACGTGCGCGGGTCGCTGGAAGAGCATTTGCTGGACGATCCGCAGAACCTCGCGTACACGCGGATGCCGGCCAGCGTGACGGCGGAGAAGCTGCCTGCGGGCAAGCTCAAGTGGGGCACGTACGTCCCGGGCGTGTTCGGCAAACACCCGCTGCTGAATAACGAGATGATCAACCTGCCGTTCTTCATCGGCATGGCGCCGCGGGTTGCCGGCGAGAAGCTGGACATGGAAGCCAGCCGCGTCAGCGAATACCGGCGGGAACTTCTGCTGCGGGACGGCGTGCTCTGCCGCACGCTGGTCTGGCACACGGCCGCCGGCGCGACGATTCGGGTGCGGTTCGAGCGGTTCGTCAGCGCCTCGCGGCCTGGCTTGTGCGTGCAGCGGTTGACGCTGACCAGCGACCGCGATGTCACGGTCGAGGTCGCCGGCGGCATCGACGCCGACGTGCGGACCAACGGATACGACCATTTCAAGAACGTGACGATCGCGCGGCACGACGCGACGAGCGTTTCGTGCGGCGTGACCACCGACGCCGGCGACATCGTGCAGATGGTCAGCGAATTGTGTTGTGATTTGAAGACACCCCCAAGCGGACTTGGGGGTGCCACAAGATTCGTCGAAGAACACCGGCGGGGGACGCTGGTGGTGACGCTGGAACTCCAGGCCGGGAGGATCGCGACGGTCGAGAAACGCACGGCGATCACGACCAGCCGCGACCTGCATCCGGTGGGGGCGGCGGCGCTGCTGCGGGAATTAACGGCCACGACGTACGACGCGCTGCATCGGGAAAACGCCGACGCGTGGGCGGCCCGGTGGCAGGCGAGCGACGTGGAGATCGAGGGCGACGACCGGTCTCAACTGGCCATGCGGACGTCGCTGTACCACCTAATGCGCTGCCATGTTGCCGGCGACGACCGCGTCGCCATCGACGCCAAGGGTTACGCGGGCGAGGCGTATTGGGGCCGGTTTTTCTGGGACACCGAGATGTACCTGCTGCCGTTCTTCCTGTACACCGATCCGGCCCGCGCCCGCACGTTGGTGGATTTTCGCGTGCGGAGCCTGCCGGCGGCAATGGTCAACGCCAAGTCGTACGGATATCCCGGCGCGCGGTACGCCACCGAGTCCGACGGCGACGGCGCCGAGTGCTGCCCCAACTGGCAGTACCGCGACCACGAAATCCACGTCACCGCCGACGTGGTCTACGCGTTCGCCCACTACGCCAGCGCCGTGCAGGCCGACTACCTGGCTGGCGCGTCCCGGAACGTGCTGCTGGAAACCGCTCGCTACTGGCTGGCCCGCATGGACCGGCGCCAGGGGGACGATTACCCTTCGCTGCTGGGCGTGATGGGACCGGACGAGTACGCCCCGATCACCTCGAATAACGCGTACACGAATTGCATGGTCAAGTTTTCGCTGGCGCATTCGGCCCAGGCCGCGCGGGCGGCGGGACTGGCGGGCGAGGCCCAGCGATTCGCCGACGCCTCGCGGAAGTTGCCGATCCCGACGCGAGCGGACGGCCTGGTGCTGGAGTGCGAGGAGTTCGAGCGTCTGGCCGAACCGCGGTTCGAGGAGTTCTGGCTGGACCGTACGCAGGGCTTCGCCAACCAGGTTTCGCAGGAGCGGCTTTACCGCAGCAAGTGCCTCAAGCAGGCCGACGTGCTGATGATGATGTTCCTGTTCGCCGGGGAGTTCACGGACCAGCAAGTGCGGCAGGCGTACGAGTATTACCTGCCGTACACGACGCACGATTCGTCGCTGTCGGTGAGCGTTCACGCGATCATCGCCTGCCGGCTGGGGCTGGACGAGCAGGCATGGCGGTTCTGGCGGGCCAGCAGCGAGTTGGACCTGGACGTCCAGCACGGCGGGGCCGAGAACGGCATTCACATCGCCGCCGCGGGCGCGAACTGGCAGGTGGCCGTGCTGGGTTTTGCCGGCATGGCCACGGCGATGGAGGCTTCTTCATGTGACGCAGGCGTCTCGCCCGCGTGTGCCGTGGGCGTCTCGCCCGCGTGTGCCGTGGGCGTCTCGCCCGCGTCCGAATTGTCTCCTCAGTGGCAGGGAGAACAACGGCGGAAACAACAGGAGAAGAAACAACAGAAGAAACAGCAAGACGCGGACAAGATGTCCGCGACACACGAGGGCAAGATGCCCTCGCCACACGCGGACAAGATGTCCGCGTCACAAAAAGATGTGCTGACCCTCCGGCCGCGACTGCCCAAGGCCTGGACGCGACTGGCCTTCCCGATCATCTGGAAAGGCACGCCGGTTTACGTCGAGATCACGGGCGACAAGACTGTTGTGACCAATCGAGGGAAGAACGGGCTGACGGTGCGGGTCGGGGACAAGCAAAGCGAAATCCCCGCGGGCAGCAGCGCCAGTTTCTGAGTGGGTGCCATGCCCAAGTCTGCGCGGGCATGTGCGGACGACACGGACCCTCCCACTTGGTGCGCACATGCCCGCGCGGACTTGGGCATGGCACCCTGATGGCCCTACTTGCTTGTCTTCTGCCCGCCCAGGCCGGGAAGCGTTTCGTTCATCGAGCCGCTGCGGAAGCCTTGCAGGTCCATCGTGACGTAGGTGTAGCCCAGGGCTTTGAGTTCATCCACGATCCGCTGGCGGTGGCGGAGGAGCAGGTCCATGTCGGCCGGGAAGACCTCGATCCGGGCGAGGATGTCATGGTCTCGCACGCGGTACTGGCGGAAGCCCAGTTCGGTCAGCAGGGTCTCGGCTCGCTCGATTCGGGCGAGCTTCTGCGCGGTGATGGGCTGGCCGTAGGGGATTCGCGAGGCCAGGCAGGCCATCGAGGGCATGTCGGCGGTGGGCAGCGCCATGGCCCGGCTGGCGGTGCGGATTTCGAGCTTGGTCAGTCCGGCGTCCTTCAGGGGTCGCACGACGCCCAGTTCGTCCTCGGCCTTGGCGCCGGGGCGGAAGTCGGCGGAGTCGTCGGCGTTGGTGCCGCTGAGCACCGCGTTGTATCCGCGAAGTTCGGCCAGGTGTTTGAGCGAGGAAAAAATCTCCAGCTTGCAATAATAGCATCGTTCGGGCGGATTGGCCCGGAAGACATGGCTTTCGAGTTCCTGCCCCATGACCTCGACCATCTCGACGCCCAGGTCCTCGGCCAGCAGCCGGGCCTGAAGCGTGTTCGCTCGCGGGTGGACCGCCGAGGTGTTCGTCACAGCCAGCACGTTTTTGGCGCCCAGCGTCTCGACCGCCAACGCCAGCAGCAACGTGCTGTCCACCCCTCCGGAAAAGGCGACGACCACGCGAGCGTGTGCCCGCAAAATGGCCTGGCAGGCCTCAACCTTGCCCAGCAGCGTGGGGTCCAAGTTCCGCATGGCCTGGTATTTGTCCGCTAATTCAGTTTCCATCGCACCATTGTATCACTCATCCAACGATAAAATCGAGCTTTGCGGAAACCCCCGACGCAAGGTTCTGTTGGGAGTGAAGCCGAATCGCGTTTTGATGCGGAATCCGGCGTGTTTGAAATTCGTCGGCTGGACCGTTCGTAGTGTGCCCGTAAGGGCATAAGAAGAAACGCCTTACGGCGTCACTACAAACGGAAACATTCATTCCGCGGGTGATTCCAAAGAATTGATCTGAAAAAATAAAAAATATTTGCGATGGCTAGACACGGCTGGCCATGAAGTTACATATGCCAACATTTATTACGTATCGTATTTTCTGGACAACAACCAAATCCATGTTATAATACAGGAAGTGGTTCTTGTGATGTAGACGTATCTGACCCGGGCTTGATAGAAGCTCGCGGATGAATGCTATTTGACATCTGAATATGGGACTG
>CAZYDC010000486.1:0-4060 GCA_964646065.1 uncultured Planctomycetaceae bacterium
CATGACCGTGGTGATGCTGGACGTGATTCTCGTGGGCGTCTCGGGGGTCACGGTCTATCTCATCGCGCAGCACATGCGGTCGCAACTGGCGATCAACTCCAACGATCGCCGGGCCGTCGAAACGGAACTTTTTTCCGCCAGGCGGAGAATCGGCCCGGACATGGAGAATATCCACAAGGAAGTTGAGAGGCAGATTGACGCCAAAATCGAGGAGCTTAAAAGACAGGGCGGTTACGACGCGGCGATTCAGATTTTCCAGCCCCTGGCCGGGGGCGACGTCCGCAGGGCCGAGCAATTGCTGCGGGAAGAGGACCGAAAACAGATCATGGGGAAGTATCAGTCGGCCGCCCCGCGGAAGTCCTTGACTTGGATTTTCAAGGACATCGACGTTGCCGGCAACGCGGTTGCGGGCGAGGGCGCCGTCATGGCCATCGACCGGAATCGCGGCCTGATGGAGGTCGAAGCCCCCAGCGACATGCTGGGGATGTTGCTGGCGGATCGCCCGGTCAACGTGAACGGGGTCGACGGCAGAGTCGTTCGGATCGGGCCCAATTATTTCGACGCGAAGTTCCCCCTGAGAGAGATGACCAACGGCAGCCTGGCCAAGGTGGCCCTCCAGAGCAAGGTCGCCGTCAGGCTGGACCCCGTCCTTCAGATCACCTATAAGCCCGCCTCTCTCAAGAGCACGAACGGGCAGCCGCTCCAGAGCCTCTGGTTCGTGCAGACGCCTCAGCCCGAGGACCCCCACAAGCCCCCTAAGTACATTTACCGTGAAATGATCGAGCGCCAGGACCCGACCAGCTTACCCGCGACATTGACGGTTACCTCGCGCCTGGTCGATCCGGACGGACGGCTGGAAGTGGTGTATCTCAACGAGCCGACGCCGGCGCTGGCAACGACCGTTTCCATCCGCGAGACCGATATTTCCGTGCTCTACCGCGTGGGGTCGTTCGAGGGCAACTTTCTGCGCGGCCTGGTCATGATCATGGTGCAGCTCATGTTCATCGCGGCGTTGGGAACGTTCGCGGGCAGTTTTCTGGGTTTCGCGGTGGCTTCGCTGCTGGTGTTCGTGTTGCTGCCTTTCGGGCTGGCGCAGACCTGGTTGCAGACGGCGGCCGGTTCCATGGAACCGGGCGTGATCGCGTGGTTTTCGCAGGTGGTCATGTTCATCGGAAGCCTGCTGGTGGCCGACTTGGAGAAGCTTTCGCCCGCTTCCTCGCTGGTGGGCGGGTTGATCATTTCGTGGGATTTTGCGGGCCTTCGCGTGGCCCTGTACGCGCTGGCGGGCACGGGGGCGTTGCTGGGCCTGGCCTGCGCGATCTTCCATAAACGCGAACTGGCGAAGGTGCAAGCATGACGATCACAAGACCCAGGTGGATTCAGGCGGTCTGGCTGCTGGTCGCCCTGGCATTGGGCTCGCTGGCCGCCAGGATGCAAAGTCCGCTGGACCAGATGAGCGAGCAGTGCGGGCTGGTCTCGCCGGGCAATGTCGTAATGGAGAACCACCCCGAGTTCGTGCTGCTCCAGATGCTTCCGGGGGGGCTGCGGGCGCCCCTGGTCAGCTATCTCTGGATCCACCACGATGCCCTGAAGGACGAAGGGCAGTACCAGGAAGCCATGCAACTGTCGGAGATGATCTGTTACCTCCAGCCGCGATGCCCCGGCGTGTGGGACTTCCGTTCGTGGGACATGGCCTGGAACTTGTCCGTCTGCGCGCAGACGCCCGAGGAACGCTGGCTGTGGGTGTACAACGGCATTCGACTCTTGAGGGATTCGGGCATCCCGCTCAATCCCCGGTCGCTTCAGCTTTACAAGCAGTTGGGCTGGATCTTCTACGCCAAGATGTCCGGCAACACCGACGACATGCACATGGGGTACAAGAAGATTTGGGCGGGCCTGATGCAGCACCTGTTGGGCGCGCCTCCGGTGGGCGAAACTGAGGATGTCATCAAGGCCTTCGAGCCGATCGCCCAGGCGCCGCTGGACAAATCCCCCAACCGGCAGGGGCGAGAATTGGTCCAGCCCGACCGCCTGGCTTGGCTGATCGTTCCGAGCATCGGCGCCAAGGATGCAAACGGCAAGCCCTGGTACGACGCGGACGCCGCCCAGTACGCGGCCCTGCTGGCGGGGGAAGGGATCGCCGTCGACCGTGGCCTGCTGGAGGTCTACAACCGCTTCACCCGCGACGACGCCGTCATGGTCACGCGCCGGACCCTGCCCGTGATCTCCGGCCCGCGCGAGGAAAAACTTTCCGCCTTGATCAACGATCCGAAGTTCGCCTCCGCCCGCGGAAAGCTGCTGGCCTTCGTGCGGGCGCAGTTGCTTTGGAACGAGTACAAGCTGGACCCCCAGTGGATGCTCGAGCTGATGAATCAGTACGGGCCCATCGACTGGCGATGCACCGCCGCGCACGGGCTGTACTGGGTCAGCCTGGGGCTGCACCTCTGCCAGGACGTCTCGCCCCTGGACGTCAACACGCTCAACGCCGACCGGACCGTGCAGAACTGTATGAAGGAGCTGAATTGGCACGGGCGGTTGAGGTACTGGGAGAATGCCTACAATCCGGACATGCCCGACATTCAAATGTGGGGCGATTGGCGGTTCATATCGACGACCCTCAAGGATTACATGCACTTTTGCGAACTGGTGCATGAAGCCGAGGGACGCCAATTCGACGAGAACACCTTCCGCGCCGGGCACCTGAACTACGTCATCGCTGTCATCCAGATGCTCTACGCGATGGACCGACAGCAGAAAGCCCAGGAACTGTTGGATCAATTGAAAAAGGATTACAAGCTCAAGGGAGAAGACTGGGACCTGGACCTGGACCAGTTCGTGGTGTCGCGAATCAATCAGGAAGGCAACCGGGAGGGTTCTCCGCCGACCCCCGAATTGGCCGCACAGCAGATTACCGCCGCCCTGGTGACATCCTTCGCCCGGCAGGCGGCCGGCGACAAGAAGGGCAGCTTGGCGTTCTTCCGTTACGCCAAACGGTTCTGGGATGCCTATCAGGCGCAAGCCGTCAGGCGGCTTCGAGAGAAACCGGTCCAGGGCGACGACGCATTTCAAGAGTACCGGGCCGGTATCCTCGGGGAACTGCTGATAAACCCGGCCATTCACGGCCACAAGATCGACCTGGTTTCCCGCAGCTCGCTGTTCGCTCAGCAGGACATCCAAACCCAGATGCTCCTCTACGACTACATTTCGCCATTCCTTCGCGACCAGTGCCGAACCGAAGGATTGGACTTCAACAAGGCTTTCCCCGAGCCTGCGCACATGCAGGAGTTTCGCGACAGGTCCCACCGGCAGCTAGGCCCGCCGCCCGAATAACCGTGGCGACGAATTACGGATCGCCCGCGACCCTTGCCCATCGTTCTTTGAGCGTTTCTTGAATTCCCCGGTCCATCGGGCTAACCTGTTGTCGTCCCACTGACAACAGGAGCACCAATGACCGCTGACGAAACGTCGAGAATGCAAACGCCAGTTCCGCCCACATGGAAGGCCGCCGTCCGCGGCAACGTACTGGCCATGGGGCTGGTCAGCCTGTTCACGGATTTCTCCAGCGAAATGATGAATCCGCTGCTGCCGATTTTCATCGCGGGGTTGGTCGGAGGCGTCAACGCGGCGACGTGGGTGGGGCTGATGGAGGGCATCGCCGAGACCACCGCGGCCCTGCTGAAGATCTACTCCGGCAGGATCAGCGACAAGACCGGCAAGCGCAAGGCGCTGGTTATCCTGGGCTACGGGGCGTCGTCCGTCTCGCGACCGCTGATGGCTCTGGCGGGGCTGGGCGCGCTGGCATCGGCGGGCTTGCAGATCGTCGTCCTCAAGTTCCTCGACCGCGTCGGAAAAGGCATTCGCACTTCGCCGCGCGACGCGCTGATCGGCGACTCGGTGCCTAAGGAATATCGAGGGCTTGCGTTCAGTTTTCATCGAGTGATGGACAACACCGGGGCGGTCCTGGGCCCGATCGTGGCGATAGCGATCCTGTATTTCATCATCGGCCCGGATCTGTGGACCAAACCGGCGCTGGCGTACGTCCAGCCGTCCGGGGACGCCG
>CAZYDC010000487.1:0-4040 GCA_964646065.1 uncultured Planctomycetaceae bacterium
GCGTCAAAACGCAGACGGTCCTTGACGCCGCCCCGCTGGCCGCGGGCGATGTCGGCCTGATCGACGCGACGCACAAGGATGCCGCCGCCACGGCCGGCAAGTGGAAAGATTCGCTGGCCAAGGGCGCCACGGTGGTCGTTACCGGGGCCACGCCCGCGGACGCGGCGTGGCTGTCCGACCTGGCCGGCAAGAGCGTGCGATTGACCGTCCAACCCTACCACATGTGGGAAGGCCGGGGCTACCGCAACGGCAACTCGCCGCTGACGGCAGGGCTGACGCAACTGGACCTGTACTGGAAAACCTACGACGGTTCGGAGGGCGCCGGCTCGCAGGCGGAGAATCCGCAATACGCGATCGAGTCGCTCAACGATTATTCTGTCGCTGTCGATGGCGGCAGGGAGTCGGTGTTCCCCGGCGCGATGGTGGAACTGACAGTCGGCATCGGACGGTTGGTGATCGACCAGCGGCGCTGGATGACCCCCAACGAGCAGCTCAAGAAGCTCGCCTGCCGCAACGTCTCTGCCTTGGCCTTGGGGCTGGGCGTGGCCATTGCCCCGGTCGTTCCCGTCCGCGAGCTGCCGCAGGCCGTCACGTACAAACCGATCGACCTGTCGATCTGGGCCAACCGCTCGATGACCGACAAGACCCCTGACGACGGCAAGGACGGCTGGCCCGACCAGGGCGCCCGGTGCGACGCCCACGGCTTCCCCACCGGCAGCCAGAACTTCCAGGGCGTGCCGTTTGAAATCGGCAAGCCCGCCAACAATTCCTCGGAGAAGATGGCGGGCAGGGGCGCAAAAAGCGTGGTCGTGCTCCGCAACGTCGGCAGGCCCGGCGCCGCGGACTTCCCCACCGAGGTCACCATTCCCATCGGCTCCAAAGCCGAGGGGTTCTACTTCCTGCACAGCAGCGCCTTCACCGCGCAAAACTCTATCGTCGGCATCTACCAAATTCAATACGCCGACGGTTCGACCCTGGACGTGCCCCTGGCCAGCGGCATCAACATCCACGACTGGTCGGGTGAATGCCCTGGGTTCGCACGCGAGAAGACCACGCGAAGCAACATCGCCTGGACCGGCAGCAACGAGATCTTCCCGATCATCAGCGTTTTCCGGATGCTCTGGGTCAATCCCCAACCGCAAGCGCCCGTCAAGGCGGTCCGCTTCGTTTCCAACGGCAACGCCACGCTGGTGCTGGCCGGGCTGACGGCGGTGCTCGCCCAAGGCCAGCAGGACGTGACCCCCGCCCAGATCGCCAAGGCCCGCGCATCGCTGGCCGAGGCCGCCAAGGCCGTCGACGCCGGCAAGCTCGACGAGGCGGAAAAGCTGCTCCTGTCCGCCGTCAAGGACGACCCCGCGCTCACCGCGGCCCGACAAGCGTTGGCCGACCTCTACGAGCGAAAGGGCGACGAGGCCGCCGCCTTCAAAACCTATCAGGACTGGGTCGCCGCCGGCGCCGCCACCCCGCTGCCCTATAACCGCATCGGCGAAATCCTCGAAAAGCGCAAGGACTTCAAGGGTGCCCTGGACGCCTACACCAAGAGCCTCGCCGTCGAATGGAACCAGCCCCCGATCATCGACGCCAAGAGCCGGCTACAGAAGATGAAACCGTAGCGCGTGGAGCGTAGAGCGTAGGGCGTAAAAGCAAAGAAGCAGCAAAAGCGAAGAGCCGAAATCAAGAGCCCGCACGGATCATACGACCCTGCGGGCTCTTTGTTTTTCTTCGCCGTTACGCGCCACGCTCTACGTTCCTCACTCGAACGTCACGCGTTCGAGTATCTGGTTGGCCGTGTCCTCCGGCGAGTCGTTGGGTTGGCAGTCGAACCATTGGACTTTTGTCCAGCGGCGGTGCCAGCTTCGCTGTTTCTTGGCCAGGCGGCGGGTGTTGATCTTGACGGCCTCGACGGCGTCCTCCAGGGTGCAGGTCCCGCGAAGGTGCTCGAACATCTCGGCGTATCCGACGGCCTGGGCGGCCTGGAGGCTGACCGCGACGGGTTCGGCCAGCAGGCGGGCGGCCTCGTCGCGCAGGCCTGCTTCGACCATTTTCTTGACGCGAAGGTTGATTCTGCCGTGCAGGTCTTCCTTGGTTCGCCGCAGGCCTATCATCACGCAATCGTACCGGCTTGCCCCCACATCCCACTGCTGCTGAAGTTCGCTGATGGGCAGGCCGGTCGCGTGGTGGACTTCCAACGCGCGGAAAATCCGCTTGGCGTCGTTGGGGTGGATTCTTCCGGCGGCCCGCGGGTCCTTCCAGGCCAGTTCCGCGTGCAGAGCGCCCAGGCCCTCGGCCTCCGCGCGCGCCAGCAGCCGCTGCCGGACGGCAGGGTCGGCCGCAGGGCCTTCAAAAAGGCCCTCCGCCATCGCCTTGATGTACAGGCTGGTCCCGCCGACCGCCAAGGGCACGTGCCCGGCAGCGCGAATCTGTTCCACCGCGCGGTCGGCGTATTCCAGGAACCGGGCGACGCTGAAGCTCTCACTGGGCTCGACGATGTCCAGGCAGTGGTGCGGGATGGCCGCCCGCACCGCCGCCGCCGGCTTGGCTGTGCCGATGTCCATGCGGCGGTAAATCTTCATCGAATCGACGCTGACGATCTCCGCGCCCAGACGCCGGGCCAGCTCACGCCCGACCCCTCCCTTGCCGCTGGCGGTGCAACCGAGGATAAAATACAACTTTTTCATCTCCTCTTCATTGTATGAAGCGCAAGCGCAACTCGCAAAACAGTTGACTTCGATAAAACCTCACGTGGCGTGCCCAACGACGCCGACAAGCAAGCTGGATATCGCGTCGGCTTGCCTGTCGGCGATTCAGAACCTTCGACAAGGAAAAGCTTGGATAATAAGACATGGGTGTGAAATCCGTTTATACTGTATCCTTCGCAATCGAATTGTTGGACAACTCAGGTCGTTGAGAATTGAACCATGGATATTGTGCCATGGTCATCGCGGTCGCACCGGAATACAAAGGATCGCCCATGAAAATAGTCTTGCTGGACCTTGCCACTCCCAAGCGTGTCCATTTCCATCCGCTGGCCTTGAGCCGGCCGATATGGGAGTTGCGCTGCGGCCTGGGCACGCTGGCAGACAAACTCACGGCCGCCCTGGCGGCCGCGCCGGCGGGGTGCTTCGTCCCGCCTTACATGGCCGCGTCGTATCGGGCCAAGACCGCGTGGAAAGTGAACGACCCGTCGGTGCTGGCCGGGCAGGAGGATCTGCTGCTGGTCAGCGGGCGCGTCAAGGCGGCGTCGTTGTGTAGCACGGGCATCCTGCCCGTGTCTGCTCCTTCTGTCGCTTCTCCTTCTTCTTTGGGACAAAAAACACAACAGCAGCAAAAACAGCAACAACAACAGCAAAGACATGGGCAAGATGCCCATGCTACACACGGGCAGGATGCCCGTGATACTCATGGCCAAGATGGCCATGCTACGAGCGAAGTGTGCGCTGGCGACGACGGCGAGGTGCTTTACGCGCGCATCGCGGCGGGGGACCTGGCCAAGGCGCCGCGAGGGGACATCGACGCTCTGCTGGCCTGGGCGCGGCAATCGCTACCGCCGGCGGCGGCCAGGCCCGAGACCTGGAACTACATCTGGGAACTCGTGCAGGCCAACGGAAAGTGCATCGCGGACGACTTCGCCGCGCAAGGCCGATGCGGCATCGAAGGGAAGATCGAAGAGCCCTCCGCGATTCGCGGGAGCCGGAAGGACGTTTTCATCGCAGCCGGTGCGCTGGTGCATCCGATGGTGGTGATCGACGCGTCCAACGGCCCGGTGGTCATTGACGAAGGCGCGGAGATTCACCCGTTCACGCGGATCGAGGGGCCGTGCTACGTCGGCAAGAAGTCGATCCTGCTGGGCGCGAAATGCCGCGAGGGCAACTCGATCGGTCCGATGTGCCGCGTCGGCGGAGAAGTCGAAGGGTCGATCGTTCAGGGATACTCGAACAAGTATCACGACGGTTTTTTGGGCCACGCCTACGTGGGCGAGTGGGTAAACCTCGGAGCGCTGACGACCAACAGCGACCTCAAGAGTGATTATTCGAGCGTCA
>CAZYDC010000488.1:0-1674 GCA_964646065.1 uncultured Planctomycetaceae bacterium
CTGCATCCACGGCTTTCTCCGGCGCGCCGGCCGGGAACCGGCCGGCGAAGGGGAATCGCTGGACCACCTCGCCGAATCGCCTTCGCCCGAACCCTGGCCGCGCGACCACACCATCAACCAGGAGGAGCTGGCCATCCTCTGGCGTTCGCTGGAACGCATCCCGGAAATTTATCGCGAGCCGCTGGTGCTGTTTTACCGGGAACAGCAATCCGTCGGGCGGGTGGCGGCGGCGCTGGCCTTGAGCGAGGAGGCCGTGCATCAGCGGCTCTCGCGCGGACGAAAGTTGTTGCACCAAGAGGTGCTCGCGTTCGTCGAAGGCGCGCTGGCGCGGACCAACCCCGGTCAGGCGTTCACGCTCGGCGTGCTCGCGGCGCTGCCCGTCACGCTCGCAACCTCCGCGAAGGCCGCGGCCGGCGCCGTCGCCGCCAAAGGCGGGGCGGCGGCCACCGGCGCCAGTTTCGCCTGTGGCCACAGTGGCAGCAGTTGGCTCTTGGCGCTGTCGGCGAACTCCTTGGACCCGCCCGCGGCCTCGACGATCAGCCGCCCGCCCTGGGCCAGATACTTTTTCAGGCCCGCGGCCTGCGAGGCCGTCAGCGTGAAACTCTTGGTGCCGGTCATCGCCGCGACGGGCCAACTCTTGGCGTCCAGCTTGTCCGGATCGGTCGGCTCGGACACCTGCAGCGCGATGCGGTGGCGATTGGCCATCAAGGCCGCCAGCCGCGGCCACGCCAGCGGCTCGGGGTCGAAATCGCCGTCGTACTTCACGCGGGCGACGCGGATCGTGGCCGCCGGTGTGAAGGGCTTGACGCTCGGCCAATACTCGCTGCCCGGCGCGCGAAGCTGGCCTCTGTCGGTGAGGTAGAAAAAGATATTTGCGGCCAGCTCGAAGGTCGGCGTGCTCGCATGGGACGGTCCCATTTGCAAATCCAGCGACAGCTCTCGCGGGCAGTGGATCGCCAGCATCCGCACGCCGTTGTACAGGCCCATCAGCCCGGGTTTGTCCTTGCAGGTAAACTGGGCCGAGTAGACCGGATGCGTGTCCTCCAGACGCACCAGGTTCAGCGCCGGAAACATTCGCTGGTAGAGCTTTTTGACGTCGAGCGTGAAGTCTCCGTTGTTCCCGGCCGACTCCGAGAGGATCGCCCCGCCCTGCTGCACGAACGTGCGGAGCTTGTCCACCTGCTCCTGTGAAAAGTCCACCGCGCCGGCGCCGCTGATGTACAGGATCGGGGCATCGTGCCACTGGGCCGTCGGGGCCTCCATGTCCACCACCTGCCAGCGGTAGCGGCTCTCGAAGACATCGTTGATGTACATCGTCAGGTTGGCCATGTCGCGCGGGCGGGCGTTCCACTTGCCCTCGTAGTGCAGCTTGTTGAACACCAGCGGCTCGCGCCCGCTCGCGAGGAACAGCGCCGCCATGGAGGTCTGGGCCAGACGCTCCGGGCCGTAGTCCCAACTGCCCTCGATGTTCTGCCGTGAGAGCAATTCCTCTGCCCCCAGGGCGTACCAATCGTGCCCGCCGAAATACCGGTACCCGCTGGCCAGGCCGACGCGGCCCACGGTGTACAGCCAGTAGTAATACCGGTCGTCGCCCAGCTTGGGGTTCTCCTGGGCGCTGAAGTTGTCGCCCAGCCACTTGAGCCCGTCGGCGATGGGCTTGGGGTCGCTGGTCGC
>CAZYDC010000488.1:1684-4038 GCA_964646065.1 uncultured Planctomycetaceae bacterium
GAGTGGCGCTCGCCGGGGCCTACGTGGGCAACAGGTCGCTGGTCGCGGTGGGGCGGATGAACTCCTCGCGGTGCAGCGTGTCGAAGCAGATGAACAGCGTCGCCAGCCCCGCCGCCGACATCGAACCGTACGTCTTGGTCTTGCCTCGGTCGCGGGCGAAGTATCCCCAGCCGCCGCTTTGCTGCTCGGCTTGCCAGAACTTTTCGATCCGCTGCCAATATTCCGGCGGCACGGGCAGGCCTCGACGCGCGCCCGCCCAGACGCCCAGCACGGCCATCTGCGAGTTCGAGTTGTCATACTTGTCCACCGCCGCTCCGCCGTACGAGGTGTACGTGTACGCCCCGTTGGACGCCGCCGCCTTGACCAGCCAGTCCACGTCGGCCGCCAGGGCCTTGGGCACGCGGGCGTCCTTGATCGCCGCCAGCGCACAGGCCCGCAGGGCCACCGCGTACGTGCCGTCCAGCTTCGCATCGAGCAGCCAGTTGATCGCCCGCTGCACGTCGCCCTGGCGGTAATCCACGCCGGCCGAGAGCAACGCGTACACGCACAGGGCCGTCTTGCCCCCGAACCGCGGATTGTGCTTGTCATACTGGCCTTCGCAAGAGCCGTCCTTGCCGATCTGCCCGCGAAGGAACGCGACGGCCTGTCGCTGGGCGTCCGTGATGCGGGCGTACAGGCTGCCGGGCTCCGCCGGCGGCGCGGCCGGCGAGCCGGCGCACGCCGTCGCCACGACCATCGCCATCAACCAAGATTTCCACGCGCGGGACATCTTCATCAGTGTAACGAAATCCCCGAGGTCTCGATTTACAATTTACAATTGACGATTGACGATTGAAGGATCTGTCGGTTTCGCGTCTTCGCTGTTCAATCGTCAATCGTCAATCGTAAATTCTTCAATCCACTTTCCAGAGCATCATGATTTGCGGGGTCATGAGTTTATCGAGGGTCTTTGGGTCCACCAGCGGGGCGGACTGGCTGACGCCCATCATTTCGCGGAACGATACCGACTTGGCGTAGTGGACCTCCTTGGGACTGGACAGCTTGGCCATCTTGGCCGCCTCCTTCACGGCGTCGCTGAGGTAGCCGATCTGGTCCACCAGCCCGAGTTTCATGGCCTCGTCGGCCAGGTACACCGTGCCGTTGAGCGGCTTGGTCTCCTCGACGTCGGTCATCTCGCCGCCGTCCTTGACGCTGACAGTGACCTTGCTGGTGACGAGCTTGGGCCGGCCCTCCTTCACGACCTTGGCGAACCGTTCGTGCATCGTGGTGAGCATGTCCTCGACGTCTTTCCGCGTGCGTTCGCTGGGGATCTCCCAGTAATTCTCGGTGGCCTTGTTGCCCACGGCCTGGCGCGAGCGGATCGTCATTACCTTCACGCCGTGGCTGTCGAAGAAGTCTTTGAGCACGGGCCAAACCGCGATCACGCCGATGCTGCCGGTGATGGTGGTTGGCTCGGCGACGATCATCTGGGCCGGGGCGGAAATGTAATACCCGCCGCTGGCCGCCACGCCGCCCATCGAAACCACCACGGGCTTCTTGAGGGTATCCTGAATCTCCTTGACCATGTGGTAAATCTCGTCGCTGGCGGCCACGGTCCCGCCGGGGGAGTTCACCCGCAGCACGACGGCCTTGATGTTCGCGTCGGTCTGCACCTGGCGGTGGAGCAGGCGGAATTCCGCCGCCGTCTCCTCGCCGATGGTGCCTTCGACCGTGTATACAGCCACGATCTGGTCGGAGGCGCCTTCGGAGACCGTCACCGATTGCAGCCCGGCGCCTTTGGACAAGGCCACCGCTGCCAGCAGCGACACGTTGAGCATGACCGACGCGAAGAACAGCAGGATGCCCAGCCCTTTGAGGAATCGCCGGCCCGGACATTTTTTTTGGGGCGGCGGCTGCATCCACCAGGGTTGGGGCATGGGCGGGGCGGCCGCCCCCGGCGAGCCCTGCACGCGCGGGTCGCAGGCGGCGCCGCCGGACAGGTTCGCCGGAGGGGTTTGCCCTTGCGAGGGTTCTTGTGGCAAAGGAGGCAAGTTCGTCATAATCGTTTCTCCCAGACCAGGCGTTCGGGCCGCTTGGGTGTCAATGTCGCAAGACATGCTCGTGTGCGGCCGCACCGCCTGGGCTGTCCAAATTGTAGCGGGCAAGACGCCGTTTGTCGATTGCCAGGCCGCGAATACCACCGGTCTGCGGAAAAGAAGTCGCCGCGGTCACTGGCGCCCTTGACTAATGTCTCGCCTCGTGCGAGAATCAGATTAGACAATCGACGGAGACTCAGCCTGTCCCGCATGGCGGTTCAGGCGGCGAGAGTTTTCCGGGGCGTAGCTCAGCTTGGCTAGAGCACCTGGTTTGGGACC
>CAZYDC010000489.1:0-4017 GCA_964646065.1 uncultured Planctomycetaceae bacterium
CGTCGGTCAGGTTCAACTTGTCGACCACAAAGGGCGGAAGCAGATGAAACCCGCCGCCGGGACCGTTTCCGGGGCCGTGATGCATGCCCGGTTGCGAGGCCGGTCGTGAGGCCGGGCCACCGCCGGTATCAGCCGGTTGTGCAAGCAGTGCTCCAAGGCTCAGCACCGTTGCCGCAGCACCAATAAGTAATAGTACCCAAGTTCTCATCATCGTCTCCTTCTACAATTCTTCATCGAACGGCTGGGACTCATGCTATTCCTGCGTAAGGACACTCATCAGATGATTGCGACTCCAGCCGCAGCACAGCCGCTTCGTCTTGATGCCTGTCTCATTATTGGCGTGGCCATTGAGAAGGTTTAGGATAACTTAGCGCGGCTGGGAAGATTATTTCGCGGTGCCATCGAAGCCGGACTTACGGCTCATGAGCAGGTTAGCGGTCACCTCTTGCAGCAGGCTCGAATGGTGGAGATGAGCGTTTCGGTCACCTCGCTCTTGTTCACATATCCGGCGTCCCCGGCCCTGCGCATTTCTTGGGCTCGGTGAGATTCATGATCCATCGACAGGCCGATGAGGCCGGCCTGATCTTAAGATCCCGTAGATCCAGACCGCGATCTCTTCCTGCAATGCCACGCGAACGGCATGGAGAAGCTGGCAGTCCTAACCCTGGCGACGCCAGAGGGCCTTTCGACTCGGCGGGCAGACGGAGCACTCGGCCGAGCGGGCGTGGTAGATATCGGCCAGTTCATCGAAGAGCCGCTCGGTGTCCTCTCCGGCCCTGCCGCCATACTGATGGAAAAGGGCGTCGATCTCTGCGCGAATGCTGAGAATCCGCCATCGCCAACCCTGACGGGCCCGCGGAGTGAGCTTTGATTCCGCGGCCCGGATGAGGCCCAGGCACTCGCTTGCTCGCGACAGATCGGGCAGGTTGAACATCGGAACCTCCATCCGCCCCCCGGCGGGAAAGAGCTTGGCATGGAGTTCTGGCCCCTGCCCATCGATGGCTCGGGGAGAGTGGTCGTGCTGGGCTTCCATGATCTCGACGGCCTTGGCCGCCTCATCGACGGCGTCGGGAGAACCCTCGTAGGCCAGGTACTCACGGACGGTGTCCATCGCGTCTCGCCCGGACCAGTAATGTTGGAAGCAGACAGCCTTGTTCAGGTCCTCGAAAATGCCCTCGGAATAAGGGAAGCCGCCGGCCAGGTGCGATCCGGCCGAATCCCAGATCCGCTGGATGTGCCCAGGCAAAGGGTTGGCCCCATACCCGCCCCACGGCCACATGTTGTACATACTGATCTCGGGGAAGTTGATCATCGGCAGCCCGCCGGGCACGCCGTGCTGGATGGGATACTCGGGGAACCTGTCTCCGTAGTCGTCGGCCATCAGGTACTCGGCGAAGTCGGGCTGGGTCTTACCGATCGCGAGGTCCAGGCCCTGCCACTCTCCGTCGATGAAATGGTCGAAGTACCACGTCGAGAGCACCCGCTTAGCCTGCGGCATGATCCGACGGATCAATTCCGCATAGGGCCGGCAGCATTCCAGGAAGCCCTTGGCACCCCAAGGTGTGCATTGGCTGCACGTGCATCCGCCCTGGTCGTATGGCCACATCCAGACGTACTCAATGCCCAGGTCCGCGAAGGCCTCCAGCATCTCCTGGCGAACCCGAAGGATGTACTCCAGTCCGCCGGGCTTGTTGGGGCAAACCTCAACATGGTAGTGCCCGCCGGGTTCGTGGTGATAGCCGTCGTGTCCGGCCGTCCAGTCGGCCCGCAGATGCTCAGGGCTGTCGGCGTACCCTTCGTTGGCCAGCGACGTCAGGGCCGGCCCGATTCCGACCGCCTTGGCTGTCTTGAGGATCTCCCGCAGACGGTGGAGCATCTCCTGAGCGGCCGGGTCGGCCAACCCGCGGAAGTGATGCATGTCGAACCATACCGACAGGGCGTTGCAGCCCCACAGGGCCAGTTCCTCGACGTACCGCTGGACGTCGGCGATCGGGGCGTCGTGGTAAAAGTTATGGAAGTGCGAGGCGAAGTACATGCCGCGAACGGGCGTCTTGGGAACACTCGTCCCCCTCCAGGTGCCGGGCGTCATTCGTTCCGGGTCCAACCGCGAGGTCCGCAAGAGCTTGCCCACTCCGTAGAGCAGACCACGGTCGTCGTTGCCGACAACGCGGACCTGCCCGGCCGGGCCGTCCTCGATGCAAAAGCCCTCGGCCCCGATGCCGGGCCGAATGTCCAGTACAATAGCCGCCGAATCCGCCTTCGCCGGCTGGACCTCCAGCCCGTACCGCTCGCGGATTGTCCGTGAGAGAATTTCGCCGGTCTTGTCGACCAGAGGCGACCTTTTCGCTGCAACCCGGACGACAACGTCCCTGCTCATGGGCTCTCCCTTCTTATACGCTCTTTCCACGAATTTCATGAAGAAGCCGACATTTCTCAGGTGACCGCTCGCTTACGACGACCTCCAGCGATGTTCACGATTCTACCGGGCTTGGGCGTTTCGGCAAGGTAATGTTGGTTTTGTCTTGGTTTTGTCCCGGTCCAGCCATTTTCTTGGCGCAAATTTTCGGCGTCATCAGCGGCGATAGCACACTGGATCACGTCATGTGCGTGTTGCCTGCCTGTGAACCGAATTTTATCTTTCCTCTGGCTACGGTCAGATGCCGGAAGCAGATTGGATGTGCGTGATGACACTTACGAAATGCCTGGAATGTGGGCTTGTTCTGGCGGATAACGTCCTGTCGTGTCCGCAGTGCGGCAAGAGAATGGCCGATGGGCGGGCGGAAGAAACTCGGCGATGCTGCCGCGAGCGGCGGCACGGGCAGAACCGGTACTCGGGACTCGAGCGACGCGAAGGCAGTCGCCGCCATAGTCGGGACCGCCGCCTTTTTGCGTTCTAATCCGCCGCCCCCAACGCCATCAACGACGCGGGCCAGGTCGTCGGTCAAGTGTGCAACTCGGCTGGTCAGAATGACGCTTTCTTGTTGACGCCTACACTCGAGCCCGCCACGCTGTCCCTGCTGGCTCTGGATGGATTGGCATTACTGCGGCGGCGGAGAAGGCCGGTCGGCTGGGCGTGGACGGTTGCCTACGTGTAATTAAAAACGAAACCGAAGACCGGCTCTCCTCAAGAGTTTGAGTGAAACACTCTGTTTGTTGCAGAAACGCTGACTTTAGATTGCTGCTTTAATCGCACAACATTGCCCTGACTGGCAATGTGCATCTTGACTTGCGTTACAACTCAAGCGCCTCCGCCTCCTTTTGCACAGGGGCGAGGACATTACCGGAAGATGGCCGATTGAAGAACTCCGAAGGCCAGTGCTTATTGGGCGATCCAATGACCGCAGGACGCTCCAAGTGACCTAGCATCGTGTCTGTTCGGCCAAACCTGTCATGTTCCCCTCTAACAATGTAGCCAAGGTTAGCTATTGCCAGAAACAAGTCGGATGAAGACTTGAACCCCCATTTCCACTCTATGTCAAGAGTTCTGAAGCGAATGTCTGGTTGTTGGATCAGGATCTGATCCATACGGCAACTGTCGAGATAGTTGAAGTCACTGCCGCTGTGGTCTCTCGCAATATCCCAGAACCTTTTAGCCTCAACAAACTGCCACTCCTCCTTGCCCGCAAAGGCTTGCACAGCAGCTTCGAGCCGTTCATGCATTGCCGGAACAAGAGTACCGTTCCGGTCAAACAGATACTGAAGGGGAAATATCTCAAAGAAGTCCGACATGTCGTGGCGTCGCTCCTCCGGTATGAAACCAATGCAGGGGACATACGCGCAGTGCTCAAGGTAGGAATACCACCTGAACTGCGGATAGCTCTGGGAGACGTGCTGCCCGAATCGCTCGATCTGTTGGCCGTACTGCCCGGTGATGGCCGCCACTTCTTCTTGATACCGAGCTGTCATTGCCGCCGGTTGTTGTTCGGAAAAGGTAGTCATGGTGCTCCTTAGAGTTTTGGGCGAAATAGCCCGTTCATTGGAAACTGTCGTCAGGTTCGTTGGTTTAGGTTGCACAAC
>CAZYDC010000490.1:0-4004 GCA_964646065.1 uncultured Planctomycetaceae bacterium
GGATTTCAAACTACCGGACATGGGCTATGTTACCCACACCAAATAGCGAGGAGGCCCAGCGGTTGTTGAAATACGCGGAGTATGCATGCAGTATTTACGTTCAAGCAGTGCAAGACCAGGCAGAGATTGATAAGCAAGAATTAGCGACTTTGATTAGGCAACCAGAGTTTTATAGGAAAGTGGAAGAGCGAGCAATAAGGAATTATGATCGTGACGTGCGTGCCGACAGGTGGGCAAAAGAAGCGTTGCCGAAGTTAAACATTGTGTGAAGTTCGGACGGCCCACGAAACCCAAGACACTCCGCATGGCAGTAAAACGCAACCTGCTCGGCGACGAGAACTTCAGTCTTCATCCAGCACGCTCACGGCATGCATCCGGGCTTTGCCGGACTCAAAGTCGCGCACGGCTTTGACGGCCTTGGGATTGGAAAGAAGCTCCATGGTCTCAATCATGGCCATGACGCGATCCCGGGAGACCAGGAAAGCCTCTACCCGGCCGTCGCGTGTCACGGCCAGCATTCCTCGCTGCTTGGTTTCGCGCATGATTCTCGGCGCCTGCGCCTGAAGCTCTGTAACCGTAACTGTAGAGCGATTTTTCATACCAACTCATTGTATCATCATTTTCGACATCCGGGCAAATTGATTCATAACTGTTATGGCAACCGAATGACTTGGCTTTTCTTAAGCCCATAGGGCTGGTCGTTAGTAGCCCAGGGCGCAGCCGCTTCGGCAAGCCCTGGGAATATGGCGTTGTTTTTTGAGCCCCGTATGGGGCGACCGTGGCCACGAGCGCCCCGTATGGGGCGACCGTGGCCACGAGCGCCCCGTACGGGGCTTGGAAACTAACGACGCCTGTCCCAGGGCTCCGCTCGAAGACTCGCTACGCCCTGGGCTACTAACGACCGCCCCTATGGGGCTAAGAAAGAAGGTCGCGATTTAGAATCATTGCAACTTTCTCAAACATCGATCCAATTTCTCCAGCATCAAAGCGATTTCTTCCTTCGTCACGTCGAGCATGGGGCGCAGGCGGATGGTCTGCTGGCCGGCGCCTAGGAGGAGCATGTTTTCCTGCTGAAGGGCAATGTCGCGCAGGCGGGGAAGGTCGCTCTCGCGACGGAGGGAGAAGCCCTGGTATAGGCCCATGCCGCGGACGTTGAAGATCAGGTCGGGGTAACGGGCTGCCAGGCCGTTCAGGCCACCAAGACACCCACAAGAAGACCCAGACGGGGAGGCTTCGGCTGTGCCACCAAGACACCCCCAAGCGGACTTGGGGGTGCCACAAAGAGGGGTGCCACAAAGAAGGCGGGTTTTTTCGGGGACTTGCTCCAGTAAACGCTCGCGGCGGACGATTTTCATTTCCTGGACGAATCGGACCATGTCGGCCAGGTTGCCGCCCCAGGTGGAATCGAGGATGCCGCGGTTCTTCATGGGGTAGAGCATGTACACCGCGCCGTTGGCGAACTTCTTGGCCACGGCGACGGCCTGGGGCGGATGCGGCAGGTCGAACTGGTCGATGGCGAACATAGTGCCCGTCTGCCCGCCGGCGGTCTGCACCTCGTCGAAGCCCAGGTACACGTCGTGCTTGTGGGTCAACTCGCTCAGGCCGCGGAAGAATTCCGGCGTCGCGACGCGGTGCCCGCCCGCGCCCTGGATCGGCTCGACGATGACGGCGACAACCTCGTGGCCGTAACGCTGGAGGCAGTCCTCGACGATCTCCAGGCTGTGGCGCGTTATTTGCGTGGTCTGGCCCGGCGGCGCGGAAGGGTCGATGGACGGGAAGGCCACGTGGACGTTGGCCGGAATGAAGCCCTGGAATTCCTTGGTGATGACCGGGTCGTGCATCGGCCAGGTGATGTTCAGGGCGAAGACCGTCCTGCCGTGGAAGGCCTGCTCGAAATACAGGAACCGCCGCGTGGCGACGTGCTCGCCTCGGGCCTGGAGCTTTTCCTCATGCAGGATCAGCAGGTACTTCATCATGTTCTCGACGGCCTCGGCGCCGGAGTTGACGGCGTAGACTTCCAGGGCGCCGCCGCGCATGGCGGCCGGGGCGATCTCGTGAAGCAGGCGGTAATACTCCAGGCATTCGAGCGTCAGGAAATCGGGATTGGCGGTCTTGTTGTTGGCCGCCCGCGCCAGCCTGGCCAGATACTCCGGTTCGTACAGGCCGGGATGGTTGTGCCCGATCAGCTTGGAACCGTAGTAGCCGGCCCAGTCGAAGATCCTCTGCCCGTCCACGGTGGCCAGGTACATGCCTCGCGACGCCTCGAGATCGACCGCGAACGGTTCGGGCTCGACGATCACGTACCGCTGAAGCTCGCGGATCATTTCCAGGCTCTTGGGGCCGGGATAGTTTGAAGGCATTGACTGTTTTTCCATGTTGTTCCAGCACCAATGAAAAATGTAATCGGTAATCCGTAACCGGTAAGAGCCAGCGGCACGGTTTTTATCTTCACCGGTTACGGATTACCGATTACGCCGTTCCTAATGGCGCGATCGTGATAATCATATCCCGCTCGCCGGGCCGGCCGTTTCAAAATCTCTTGACTTTGCCTGCCGAATCCGGTCATGCTTGTGGAAATCCGCACGTGCGGGTTCGCAAGGTCTGTATGCCGAAAGAAATCAAAAGATCTACCAATCCGCTGCTGGCGCTGGTGCTGGCCTGGCTGGTGCCGGGCGCCGGGCACTTCTACGTTGGGCGCCCCGTTCGAGGCGCGATCATCTTCGTGGTGATCGGCGCGACCTTCTGGACCGGCATGGCCGTCGGCGGCGTGCTGACCGTGGACTACTACAATTCCCGCGGCTGGTTCGTCGCGCAGATGTGTACCGGCGCGCACGGCCTGTACGGGTGGCATCGGCAGAAGGCCCTCTACGATGTCGTGTTCAAGCAGGTCGCCGAAAAAACGAACCTCAGCACCCAGGGCGTCATCGCCAATTTCATGCATGGCACCAGCGAGAGCAACGATTCCAGAGACCCGACGTTGGCCCTGGTCGTCGGCGAGGTGGACGCCGAGTTGCAGAGGCAAGGCGTGGCGATGCTGTATCCCACCGAGAACGTCGCCCGCGGCTACGCCGGCGTGGCCGGGATGCTCAACCTCCTGTGCATCATCGACGCGCTGCTCCTGTCGTTCATGGGCGTCTATGGCGAGCCGGAGCCTTCGGACCGGGCGCCGGCCAGGGAGGCCGCATGAACCTCTCGGATCTGTTTTATCATTCACAGATTCTGTCCTCCCGAACCATGCTCTGGATGCTCGTGCCGCTGTGCCTGGTGGTTTCGATCATCTATAAGACAATTCGCATCAACGAGCTGCGACGCCTGTGGTGGCAAATCCTCTACATGTTCGGCTATATCGTCTGCGGTTTGGCCGCCATGGGAATCGCCGCCTGGCTGATCGTAACTTACTGGCCCTGAGACGGCATGTCCGGGTCGCTTCCGCACGATTACATATTGTGATCGTCCCCATAAATCCATGCTCAAGCCGAACATGCAAAAAGAATTACTTCCTGGCAAACTTTCCTTTCTTTCGACCCTATTATTATATAGAGCGCTGTAACTTACCGTGCTCCCAAGCTCCATTTTTTCGGGAGTAGGAAGATGAATTACGAACGAATACTTTTGGACATCGATTCCCAGCGAGATTTCTTCGTGCCCTCGGGCAGCATGTACAGTCCTCAGGCCGCGCCGGCCACCGGCAACGTTTACCGGCTGTTCGAATGGGCCAGGAAGTACTCGGTGCCCATCATCAGCACGGTACTGCGCGTCAGGCCTTTCCAGCATGGGCCGATGGGCGAAACGCCCCATTGCGTGGACGGGACCGAGGGCGAGCGGAAGCTGGCCAGGACCGTCCTGCCCAAGCGGGTCAACATGGGCCTGCTCAACACCACGGACCTGCAACACAACATCTTCCAGAAGTTTCAGCAGGTGATCTTCGAGCAGCGCGAAACAGACATCTTCGCCCACGCCCGGGCCGAGCGGCTGCTGACCGAACTGAACAAAGGCACGTTTGT
>CAZYDC010000491.1:0-4001 GCA_964646065.1 uncultured Planctomycetaceae bacterium
GGGCGTTTAACCGCCCGCCTCGCGATGCACCAGATGGATCTTCTGCCACCGCCCTCGCTCGAACCGCCAGGCCATCGCCAACCCCAGCACGGCGATGTACCCGCTGGCGCTGATCCAGGGGCCGATGCTTCCAAGGCCTGGAAATTCCGCCACCATAAAATAGCCGCCGCCGATAATCAGGGACCAGCTCAAGATGATGGTCATAATCATCGGCCAGAATGTGTCGCCCGCGCCGCGCAGTCCGCTGAGGTAGACGATGCCGACCGCGTCAAAAAGCTGGAACACCGCCGCGCACACCATCACTTTTCCGCCAATGTCGATGATTTTCTGGGCATCGCCCGCCGCCTCCTGTGCGGGGGCCACCGTGATGAACAACTGCACCATCTGGTGACGGAACACGTAGAAGATCACGCCGCAGAACCCCATGTAGATCAGGCCCAGAATCAGTCCCGCGTGCGCCCTGCGGCGGGCCAGGAGCGGTTGCCCCTGACCGATATACTTGCCCACCAGGGCGGTGGTGGCCACACCGATTCCAACCGCCGGCATGAACGACACGGGCATCCACCGCATCGCGGCGGTCGTGGCGGCCTGGTCGTTCTTACCGAACTGCTCGATCAACCAGCCGAGCATCAGATACCAGGGCAGCACGTCGTGGAGGAACTGCACCCCCGCCGGCCAGCCGATGCGAACCAGGTCAAAGATTTCGCGGACCTGTACGCGGAGCGTCCGCGTCACGTATGTGACGTTTATCTTCTTCGACAGGAACACCGCCGCGAGGATCGCCAGGTTCAAGCCCCAACTGGTCAGGTTCGCCCATGCCGCACCCTCCAGACCGAATTGTGGAATGTTCAGCCGACCCAGGGCCGAGTGCTGAATGTCTGTGTGCAGGTAGTTGTCCAACACGATCAGCCCCGACTGCCCGAACACCAGAATGTACGCCAGCACCAGGTTGACCACGTTGACGGCGATGCTGGCCCCCAGGACGACCTGAGGCTTTTGCACGCCGAAGAAGAACTGCTCCAACGGCCTGGCCGTCAACGTCAGAAACACCGCCAGCACCATGTAGCGGAAAAACATGACCTCCAACGAAATCAATTCGTGCGTGCTTGCAAGTTCGGCGCGGGCGATGGCGATCTTTTTGTCGAAATTCTCGCGCGGAGTCGGCATGGTTGTGGCTTGCGCTGTGGTTGGAGAGGTCGCGGCCGGCATTGCGGAGACCTGCGCGGGCGCCAGGCAGTCCCGCAGCGCCGCCTCGTTTTTATGGAGATCCGAAGAGTTAAAGGCGGCAAAGATCGGCTGGGCCAGGAAGACCAGCGGAAATATCAGCAGGCCGAAGCACAGGGCCAAAATGATTCCGGCGCGGGCGTATTGCCCGCAGCGGTCATAGAGCTTGGCGCCGAGGTTCTGGGCGACGTACGTGTTGACCACGATCAACAGGCCGGTCGCGAAACTTTCGGGCACGAAGGACGCCAGGCCGGCGACCATTTGCGCGGTGAACGGCACCGTGCCCAAGAACGAAACCAGCAGGCCGTCCAGGAACCGCATGACGGTCGAGTTGAGCATGCTCAGGCTGGCGGGCCAGCTCAACCTCAACACCTCGCCAATGCCCAGCAGCGGCTTGTCGTCCCTGACGTCACTCATATCCACACTGTAGGAGACGACTAAAGTCCTATGTTTCGGGTTTCTCGTCGAAGGGCAGTGGCGATTGGCGCTTTGGCGCCGCCCTGAACTTCAGGGCCTTCGCGAAGGTTCGTTCGTCTCGTGTCGGGGGCATGTCGATCTTCCTGCCGGCCAGCAACTCTTCGATGGTCAGCAGTTGAAGTCGCGGGTGTTTGGTGCCCCAAGGTGAGTCGTAGAATCCGGCGGACGCCGCTTCGTTCTTCATCGGTTCGGTCGGTTCCTTCATCGACAACAGCACTCCGATCTGTGCTTTTTCGCGATCCAGAACGCCCCTCAAATCTCTTACGTGGGCGACCGAAACGTTCTCGCCCGCCTTGACCGAAATGACGACCTGTTTCACCTGGCCACCCTCGGGTTCGTCGTGAAAGAGGAGCCGTCCATCGACGCCCTTGTCCGCGCCTCTGCGCTCCTCCCGAGGTCTTGCGTTGACCCGGCCCAGCGCCCAGAATTGGAACTGGTAGGGGTCCTCCGCCGCCAATTGCTTCGCGTCGGGCAGACTGGTCGGCTCGCCAACCACCTTGTATTTGCAACTGTCGCCGTACGAATCGTGCAAGCGAAATTTGATAAGGTTGACCGCCAAGTGTGTGATGTCGATGCCCAGCCAAACCCTCGGCGCGTCCTTCGGATTCTCCTGGTTCAGTTCCTCCACCCCCGCTACGGTCGTTCCGCATCCGCAGAACGGGTCCAGGATGATATCGCCAGGATTGCTGGACGCACAGATGATCCGCTTGAGAAGCTTAAGCGGTTTTTGCGTTGGATATCCAAGGTCTTCGTCCCCCATCGCGGGAGGAATGTCATCCCATAAATCCTGCAACGAAACCCCGGGCATTTCATCCGCGAACTGCATCAGTCTGGGCATCCCGGTTTCCCGATGGATCAACTTGCCTTGCTTGGCAAAATCAACCATGTTGGAATAGGAGTACGCCCAATACCGCCCCGTGTAAGGAAGAACCGAGCGATACTCAACGCCAACCTGTGGCTGGCGATACTCTTGATTCAGGTCCGCTTCCCATCTCGCCCCCTTGGTCGGCGGTCGTTTGACGTGCCACTCATACTCTGTATCACCACCGGGGCGAGCGGCCGTCAGGTCCGTCTCTTTGTACCTTCTTCCATCGGGGGCAATGTGCCGATACTCGGAATCCAGATATTTCTCCGTGTACGGAATCGGCTCGGGGTGCCAAACGTGTTCCCCGGTCTTGGAGTAGAACAGAATGATGTCGCGTATGCGACCGCATCGCCTCATGCCTTGTTTGGTGTCGCTGTGGGCACTGGATCGTTTCCACGTGATCTCGTTCAAGAACTGCTTCGCCGTGAACACCGCGTCCATCAGCATCTTGAGATAATGACTGGCCGTCGGGTCGCAATGGAGATACATGCTTCCGGTGGGCTTCAGTTTTCGATGCAACTCCTTGAGACGCGGGGCCATCATCGACAAGTACGCGAGCATGTCATTTTCGCCAAGGAATTTGCGGAAGGCTTGCATCGCGTCCGAGACCTTGCCGCCCGCCTCCACAACGTCTTCAAAAGCCCTGGCCGATCTTTGATCCCAATGCCAAGTGTCATTGAACGCCTTGATCTGCGCGGCCGCCTGTTTCCCGTCCTTCTCCTTGAACAGCATGTTGTAGTCGGCGTCGGAGTTAAAGGGCGGGTCCAGATAGACCAGGTCTACGGACTCGTCGGCGATGTGCTGCTGGAGAACTTCCAGGTTGTCACCGTAGTAGAGCGTGTTGCAGGGCATTGCGGCGTCCTTTCCTCGAACGATCTTATCACGTTCACCGGCTATCCGTAAATCGTCAATTCTTCAGGATCCCTGCACGGCGGTGATGGCCGCGATCAGGACGATGTCCTCCACGCTGCAGCCGCGTGAAAGGTCGTTGACCGGTTTGGCCAGACCCATGAGCAAGGGCCCCAGGGCGGTCGCTCGGCCGAGGCGTTCGACCAGTTTATACGAGATATTTCCGCAGGAAAGGTCGGGGAAGACCAGGGTGTTGGCCCGCCCGGCCACCGGGGAACCCTTGGCCTTTCGCTGGGCGATGGAGGAGATGATGGCCGCGTCGAGCTGAAGTTCGCCGTCGATATTCAGGTCAGGCCGCCGCGACTGGGCCAGCTTGGTGGCGTCGATGACCTTCTGCACCGCCGGGCTGGTAGCCGAACCTTTGGACGAGAAGCTCAGCATCGCGACGTACGGTTCGACGCCCAGCAGCGACCGGCACATCTCGGCCGCCGCCACGGCGATGTCGGCCAACTGCTCGACCGTCGGCTCGGGAACCACGCCCGTGTCGGCGAAGATCAGCGATCCGTGGACGCCCAGCTCCGGCACG
>CAZYDC010000492.1:0-4000 GCA_964646065.1 uncultured Planctomycetaceae bacterium
CCGGCGGTGAGCAAGGCGTCGCCGAGTGCCTCGGCGCCCTTGGACCAGGCCTCGCGAAGTTTGTCCGTCGTGCCATATCGCGACTTGAGATAGTCGGCGAACCTGCTCCGCAGCAGGCCGGCGTAATAGTCGGGCAGGTTTCGCAACTCGCTTTCCGCACCCCACATGAACAGGCTGTCCTCGTTGTTGATCTCGACGAAGGCGACGGCGGCATCGTCGGCGTAGCGCGTCTTGCGGTAGGCGTTGACGTGGGTCAGCAGGTCGCGTGCGTAGCGTTTCTGGGCGTCAATGAGTTGCGGCGTGAACAGGTCCACCATCTTGTCGTAACCCGGCAGCTTGTCGGCGTCGGGCAGCTTCAGGATCTTGCTGTGCGTCCGCGACACGTGAAGGTTGACGTCGCAATACACGCCACGGCGGGCGAGCTGGTCGATGAAATAATCCAGCCGATCCAGCGCCTCCGCCGAAAGCTTCGTGGCGTCCTGGCGGTCCCAGATGCCCGCCGGGAACGGTTGCGAATCCATGTGATGCAAACGAACCGAATTGACGCCGAAGGCCTCCAGCCGCGCGGCGATTTGCTCGGCATCCGCGTGCGCGGGAAAGCTCGCCCCGAAACAGAAGTTCACGCCCCAGACCTTCATCCGCGTCTTGCCCACAAAGAAGTGGCCGTCGCCCGCGGCCACCCGCGGCCCGCCGGCGGCAATCGGTTCGCCCCGCATCGCGATGAGGCTCTTGCCATCGACCTTGGCGGGAATGACGAACGGAACCATGTCGTCCGCGGCGGCGCGGGGCGTGACTATCAGAAAACCCGCGAGTGTCAGGAAGGCACAGAGTCTCAGGGAGAAACGGAGTGAAGTCGCCATACCGGTTCCTCGATATTAGTGATTTTCGTTGCGAGGAGAAGAAACGCCTTACGGCGTCACTACGAACTCATTCCAGCGCCGCGATGGCGGTCAGCGTGGCCTTGGCGTCGCCGAAAACCATCATCGTGCTGTCGCGGTAGAACAGGTCGTTGTCGATGCCCGAGAAACCCGGGGCCATGCTTCGCTTGAGGATGACCACGGTCTTGGCCTTCTCGACGTCCAGGATCGGCATGCCGTAGATGGGGCTTTGGGGATCGTTGTGGGCGGCGGGGTTGCACACGTCGTTGGCGCCGACGACGATGGCCACGTCGGCCCGCTCCAGTTCGCTGTTGGATTCTTCGAGGTCCATGAGTTGGGAATACGGCACGTTGGCCTCGGCCAATAGCACGTTCATGTGCCCCGGCATTCGCCCGGCCACCGGATGGATCGCGAACTTTACGCTCACGCCTCGCTTCTCCAGCTTCTGGGCCAGTTCCTGCGTGATGTGCTGCGCCTGCGCGACCGCGAGGCCATACCCCGGCACGATCACCACGTTGGAGGCGTTTTCCAGCGCCATCTGCACGTCCTGCGGCGTGTACCGCTTGACCGTCCGCTGCTCGTGTGCGGCCCCGCCGCCGCCGGCCGTCACCTCCGCCCCGAACGAACCGAACACCACGTTGCCTAGCGAGCGGTTCATCGCCTTGCACATCAGGTGCGTCAGGATGCTGCCCGACGAGCCCACCAGCGACCCGGCGATAATCAGGCCGTAATTGTTCAGCAAAATTCCGGTCGCGGCGGCCGAGAGGCCCGTGAAGCTGTTGAGCAGCGAAATGACCACCGGCATGTCGGCCCCGCCGATGGCGATCACCAGCAGCACGCCCAGCAGCAGCGACAAGGCGATCGACACGTACAACACCCAGCTATGGGCCACCGGCGAAACGCCCAGCACGACGATCGCGATCACGGCCACCGCCAGCAGCAGCAGGTTGATGATTCTCTGCGCGGGAAAAACGACCGGGCGGCTCTTGATCCATTCCTGGAGCTTGAGGAACGCCACCATCGAACCGCTGAAGGAAATGAAGCCCGCCAGCACGACAATGGCCGCGATGGCGGCCTTGGCTTCCAGCGGCCAATCGTCGGCCCCGGCGGTCTGGCCCTGTTTGGCGACGGAATCCATGAAGTCCGAAATGGCCACCAGCCCCGCCGCCAGACCGCCCATGCCGTTGAAGAACGACACCATCTGCGGCATGCCGGTCATCTTGACCTTCACGGCCATGAACGTGCCCACCACCGCGCCGACGGCCAGACCGGCGATGATCCACGGCCACATGCCTCCGGCGACCGTGTGCGATAGGAACATGCCCGCGATGGCGATCAACATGCCCCCGGCCGCGATCAGGTTGCCCGCGCGGGCCGTGCGCGGAGAGGTCATCATCTTCAGCGCGACGATAAACAGCACGGCGGTAATCAGGTAATATAGGTTTTCCATTGGCTCACTTTTTGCGCTTGAACATGCGGAGCATTCGGTCCGTGACGACGAACCCGCCGATGACGTTGAGCGTTCCGGCGACAATCGCCGCGGTGCCGATCATCACGCCGATTCCCCCGCCCTGAAACGCGATGTACAGGGCGCCCAGAATCACGATCCCGTGGATCGCGTTGGTTCCGCTCATCAGCGGGGTGTGAAGCATCGTGGGGATCTGGCTGATGACCTCCAGCCCCACGAACGTGGCCAGCACGAAAACGGTCAAGGCCATGATGACCTTGTCCGCCAGCGTGGTCTGCGCCAACATCGTCAGTTCCGCCGCCGTCATGGTTTGCCTCCTTGGCGCTCCAGAGCCTTGAGCGTCGCTTCGCTTACGATCTTGCCTTCGTGCGTGATGAGCATTCCCTTGATGACCTCGTTGTTCATGTCCAGGTTGACCTTCCCGTCCTTGATGAGCTCGTTCAGGAACGTCGCGATGTTCCGGGAATAGAGCGTGCTGGACAGGGCGGGCATTTCCGCCGGCAGGTTCTCCGGGCCGTAGATCGACACGCCGTGGGCCTCGACCCACTGCCCCGGCTTGGTCAGCGAGCAATTCCCGCCGTAGGGGGCGGCGATGTCGATGATGGCCGATCCGGGCAGCATGGTCTTGACCATCGCCTCGGTAATCAACACCGGCGCCTTTCGTCCGGGAATCTGCGCGGTGCAGATGACCACGCTGCAACCCTTGAGGTGCGGGGCGACGATCTCCTGCTCCTGGCGGTAAAATTCCTCGCCCAGGTCCTTGGCGTATCCGCCGGCGTCCTGGGCCTGCTGATGATCGACCTCCAGCGGGACGAACTTGGCCCCGAGGCTCTCGACCTGTTCCTTGACGGCAGGGCGGGTGTCCACGGCCTTGATCGTCGCGCCCAGCCGCCGGGCCGTCGCGATGGCCTGCAGCCCCGCCACGCCCGCTCCGATCACCAGCACGCCGGCAGGTTGGATCGTCCCCGCCGCCGTCATCATCATGGGCATCAGCCGCCCGATGCGGTTGGCCGCCAGCAGCACCGCCTTGTACCCCGCCACCGAGGCCATGCTCGACAGCACGTCCATCGATTGCGCGCGGGCGATCCGGGGAACCATGTCCATCGAAAAACTTGTCACCCCCGCCGCCGCCAGCTTGGCCGCCAAGGCCGGGTCCGTCAGCGGCCTCAGAGTCGCCACCAGAACCGTGCCCGATCGCAACTGCCCCACCTCGTCGTTGTCGCCGCCAGCAACGGGCGGCTGGACCTTCAGCACCACCTCCGCCGTCGCCAGTAACTCCTTGAGCGACGGCACGACCGTCGCGCCGGCCTGTTGGTAATTCTCGTCGCTGATGTTCGCCGCCGCGCCCGCGGCGGCCTGGACAAACACTTCGTGCCCGTTCTTCTTGAAAGCTCGAACGGTCTCCTCCACCGCGGCGACACGGGTATCCGCCGTTTCCTTACACACGCCGATCTTCATAGTTCTCCTGGTTGGCTACAGCACATCCGCCACTGCCTGGGGCTTTCGATTATCGCGATTATCATTACCTCTTATACGACACCGCAAGCCATTTTTCGAGAACGTTATTCATCCGCGAATTATGTGGGGCGTGCAACTTTGGCCCGACTTGTCACGCCGTAGCGTCTTCGCGAAGGCGGAAGGGCCGTTGCACGCG
>CAZYDC010000493.1:0-3995 GCA_964646065.1 uncultured Planctomycetaceae bacterium
TACCCCTACCAGGTGGACGACCTGATGAAGCAACTCGACGAGGAGTCGCTCTACTACGCCGCGCTCAAAACCGCGCAGGCCTCGCAGGACGCCGCCCGCGAACTGAAGGAACTGGTGGACAAGGAACCGGCCAAGTTCAAGGACGTGCATATCGAGTTCCCCACCCCGCTGGGCCGCGTGGTGGTCAGCGGCACCGGCAACGACAAACACGTCGGCGACAATTACCTGATCCTGATTGACCTCGGCGGAGACGACGTGTTCGACGGCGCGGTCGGCGCGACCTCATCGCTGGACAACCCGATTTCGGTTTGCATCGCCCTGTCGGGCAAACACACCTACAAATGCACCAGCGGTGTGCCGACGCAGGGCGCGGGAATCTTCGGCGTGGGCGTGCTGATCGACCTGGGCGAAGACGCCACCTTCGATGCCGGCGACACCTGCCAGGGCTTCGGATGCTTCGGGACGGGACTGCTGGTGCATTACAAGGGCAACGACAAGTTCACCGCCGGCCACTCGGCGCAGGGCGCGGCGTACTTCGGAATCGGCCTGTGCCTGCACGGCGCGGGCAACAACACCTACTACGCGCTGGGCGACTGCCAGGGCTTCGGAGGCCCGGGCGGCGTGGGCGTGCTGGGCGACGTGAGCGGCAGCAACACGTACACGGCCGAGCCGTCGGCCCAGAAGGCGGGGCGCCCGGATTATCATTCGCCCAGGTTCAAGTTCACCACCAGCGCCGCGCAGGGCTGCGGATCGGGCATTCGCGCCGACGGCGCCAACGGACACGCCTGGGCGGGCGGGCTGGGCACGCTGCTGAACCTGGGGGGCGGCGGCAAGTACGAGGCCGCTCACTTCGCCCAGGGCTGCGGGTACTGGTTCGGCACCGGCATCCTCTACGACGGCGGAAGCAACGCCTCGTATCACGCCCGCTGCTACAGCATCTCCAGCGGCTGCCATTTCGCCATCGGCTCGATCCTCAGCGAAGGCGGGAACAACCGCTACGTGACCGACGACGAGTGCGAGGTCTCCATCGGCAGCGGTCGCGATTACGAGGTGTCGCTGCTGCTGAACAAGGCCGGCCATAACTACTTCCAAGGCCCGGGGCGCTGCGTGAACTTCTCCGAAATCCGCTCGACCGCCCTGCTGATCAACCTGGGCGGCGAAAACACCTACGTCGCCGCCGACGGTCCCGAGTCGCTCAACGCGGCTCATTTCGACCCCGACATGGCCAAGTTCAACTACCGCGCCAGCCCCGCCGGGCGATGGGGCAACTGCTTCGCCATCCTGCTGGACATCGGCGGAAAGAGCAAGTTCCTCACGCGAGACTTCAAGACCGGCAAGGACACGCCCAGTGCGGTGGCCGGCGACGGCAAGAAGTGGTTCAAGCCGGCCAAGGGCACCAAGGAATTCGGCTATCGCAACTTCGGCATCGGCGTCTGCGTGCCGGATGGCACGGTCGATGAGTTGCTCCTTGAACCCAAGCCGTAAGAAGGCAATAGGCATTAGGCAATAGGCACTAGAAGGAGAGGTTCTCTGTGCCTCTGTTGCCTATTGCCTATTGCCTTAGTCCCTGGTGCCTATTGCCTTATTCCTGGTGCCTATTGCCTAGTCCCTAGTGCCTTCCTTACATTGAGGCCATGACTTCCGACATCGCCATCTTCGTCTTCCAGGCCGTCGTCATCTCGCTCTCGGGCGTGATCTCGCCTGGGGCTGTTTCCACGGCGGCGCTGGCCGCGGGTGTGCGTCGCCGCCACGCCGGCGCCTGGATCGCCGTCGGACACGGAATCGTCGAGTTCCCGCTGATGGTGCTGATCGTCCTGGGCGCCGCGGCCGTGCTCCAAACCCGATGGTTCGGCGTTACCGTCGGCCTGGCCGGCGGCGCCACCCTGCTGCTCATGGGCGGAATGATGATCCACGGCCTGCGGATGAGCGGGAATCGGGATCCGGGATCCGGGATTCGGGGAGAAACGGCAAAGAGGGAGAACCCGCGAAGAGGCTCTTGCCCGTCTCTGCCCGAATCCCGAAACCCGAGTTCCGAAACCCGAGTTCCGAAACCCGAATCCAGTCAGCCTTTGCCTTTCAAACCGCCAGGCCCCTCTGGACCGGAATCGTCCTGACCGCCTGCAATCCGTTTTTCCTCGTCTGGTGGGCCACCGTCGGACTGAAGCTCACCACGCAGGCCGTCGCGCTGGGCGTGCTGGCCTTCGCCCTGTTCGCCCTGATCCACTGGCTGTGCGACCTGGTCTGGCTGGAGGCGATCTCCCTGGCCAGCCACCGAGGCGTCAGCCTCCTGAGCCCGCGCAGCCAGAAGGTCATCCTCGCCCTCTGTGCGGCCGTCATGGCCGGCTTCGGCGTCCGCTTCCTCTGGATTGCGATCGGCGCCCTGAGGAGTTAAGAGCCACCCCTGCGATGAAAAGAAACCTGTTTTGCCCCAATTGCACGCCGTCGGGAAGGTGCGCCTCCCCCGCCTTCGCGAAGACGCTATGGCGTGACAAGCCGGGCTGGAGTTGCGCGCACTACGCGCCGCTTTCCCGGATCGCCTTGAGCACGGCCAGCACGTTGGGCGTGGGCACGTTGGCCTGGATGTTGTGGATCGCGTTGAAAACGAATCCGCCGCCGTCGTTGAAAATTTCGATCCGCTCGCGCACCTGGCGATAGACTTCGTCGGGGGTGCCGAAAGGCAGCGTGCGCTGCGTGTCCACTCCGCCGCCCCAGAAAACAAGCTGCCGGCCGAACTCGCGTTTCAGCGTCCGCGCGTCCATGCCGCTGGCGGAGCACTGCACCGGATTGAGGATGTCGAAGCCGGCCTCGATCAGGTCCGGCAGCAACTCGACCACGCTGCCGCAACTGTGGATGAACGTTTTCCATTTCGTGTGGGCGTGGATGAAATCGTTGATTTTCTTATGGAACGGTTTGTACAGGTCGCGGTAGGCGGCGGGCGAAATGAACAGGCCCTTCTGGGTGCCGAAGTCGGTTCCGGTGACGAAGGCGGCCTGCACGTTGTCGCCGACGGCGGCGGCCAGGCGGGCAAGGTTTTTCAAGGCGATCTCGCACTGGCGGTCGAACACCTCGTACACGTAGTCGCGGCGGGCGGCCGTGGAGACGTACCACTCCTCCACCTCGCGAATGCCGGGCGTGTGCTTGAGCCACATCGCGGGCACCAGCGCGATGTCGCCAAAACCGGTGCCGGGCGTGCTGATGATGGCGCCCGTGCCGGCCTCGCTCGCGGCCCGCGCCTGTGCGGCCAGCGCGTCCACGTCGGCCTGGGCGAGCGGGCCGAACTCCACCAGGTTGTCGGCGGGGTCGAGCTTGCTTTCGTAGATCGGCCCCTGACGCGGGATGGAGTCGAAGTAATATCCGCCGCGCGGCATTCTGCCGCTGGGCGGGACAGTCGTGTCGCCCTCGGGATACATCAGCAGGTCGCCGTTAGGCTCGCGCGTGACGTTGAACTGGCCGGGCACCAACCCCTCTGTGCCGTCGAAGAGCGTGAAGGGCTTCCAATCGGCGTTCTCGAAACCGAACATCGTGCGGTTGAGCATCACGCCCACCACGTCCACGCCCAGGGCGGCCCGCAGATCCGGATCGATCTGCCCGAGCATCTGGTAAGGCTCGTGGACCTTGACGCGATAGGAAGAATTGCGGATTGCGGGTTGCGGATCGCGGATTGAAGAGGCAGGGCCCGTTCCCGGCCGCTGCCGTTCACCCCGCGATTCCACCAGTTCCCGCCACAGCCGAGACACCGCCGACGCGGCGATACCGGTCACGTGCGTCGAACCGAAATCGACGACGACCTTGTCCGGGGCCTGGTGGTTCAGCGTTGCCTGAAGACGTTCTTTGGAATTCATGGTCATTCCTTCATCAAAAAGTTGTCCCCACAAATGATAGCGGATGAAGGCCAGAGAGTACACGGCGCTTGACCGTGATTATCATTGTGTTATCAGGCCAAGGGTGCATGACCGTTCATGCAGCCGGTCGTAGTCGGTTTTGGCCGACAGCCG
>CAZYDC010000494.1:0-3983 GCA_964646065.1 uncultured Planctomycetaceae bacterium
GAGCACGTTATAACCGTTCTTGGTCAGGTTGTACTCCACCAGCTCAAGAATGTCTTTTTCGTCGTCGACCACCAGAATGTTTTGCTTCGCCATCGTTCGTCCTTTGCCGGGCAGGCATTAACATACCGCCTGCCCGGCGTATCAGACACTGCCAATATTAACGTGGCGTTAAGGTTTCGGGAAGGATGCAAAAAAGCGAAGGGAGATGAAGGAGGGTATGACGACTGTAAAGTGAGCGTCAAAGCGACACACGGCCACCCAACTGCGCCGACAAGCAAGCTTGTTCTCATGTCGGCTTGCCGGCCGGCGCCTTGGAGCTTTCCAGGAGGAAGAAGTCCGGGCACTCGGACATCGACCGGCGAAAAACGGCGCCCGTAGAATTACATTTGCGGTTCTTGCGTCGGGTTCTCGCGCGGCGTGCGCGGGTGCCGCACGTCGCGGCCCTGGCACATGTAGATGACGTCCTCGGAGATATTGGTCGCGTGGTCGGCGATGCGTTCGAGGTGGCGGGCGATCAGGATCAAGGCCAACGCCCGCTCGATGGACTTGGGATCGGAGATCATGTAGGTGATCAGTTCGCGCATGATCTGGTCGCGCAGGTCGTCCACCTGGTCGTCGGTCAAAATCACCGTCTGGGCCAGCGTCACGTCCTCCTTGACGAAGGCGTCGAGGCTTTCCTTGACCATCTTCCGTGCCAGTTCGGCCATGCGCGGGATGTCCAGCAAGGGCTTCAGCGGCGGCTGCTGCGCCAGCACGTGGACGTTCTGGGTGATGTTGACGGCCAGGTCGCCGATGCGTTCCAGTTCGCTGTTGATCTTGGAGGTCGCGAAGATGAACCGCAGGTCGGCCGCCACCGGCTGCTGCGTGGCCAGCAGGGTCAGCGCGGCCTCGTCGATCTCGATCTGGAGGCGGTTGAGTTCGTCCTCGAACCCGGGCACCTGCTGCGCGGCCTGCTCGTCGCGGGTGACCAGTTCCTTGATGGCCTGGTCGATCATGATTTCGGCGATGGCGGCCATTCGGAGCAGCTTCTTCTTGAGGCCGCCCAGTTCCTTGTCAAACAGTCTTTCGTGTTTATCCATATCTTCCTGTAACATAATCTTCGGTTCTTTTGTCTCGCGGCCTTTTGAAAATTGTCTGGGTCGCGCCGAATTCCACCAGGTCGCCCAGCAGCATGAACCCGGTCTCCTGCGAAATCCTGGCCGCCTGCTGCATGTTGTGCGTCACGATCAAAATGGTGTACTGGGTCTTGAGCTCGTGCATCAACTCTTCGATGCGGCGGGTGGCGATGGGGTCCAGCGCCGAGCACGGCTCGTCCATCAGCAGCACCTCGGGCTCTACCGCCAGCAGCCGCGATATGCACAGCCGCTGCTGCTGCTCGGCGCTCAGCGACAGCGCGTTCTCCTGCAGGCGGTCCTTCAGTTCGTCCCAAAGACCGGTCTGCCCCAGCGACTTTTCGACCGCCTGCCGCAACCGCGACGGGTTCAATTCGCCATGCACCTTGGGGCCGTAGGCCACGTTCTCGAAAACCGAAAGCGGAAACGGGTTGGGCCTCTGGAAAACCATCCCCACCCGCTTGCGAAGCGCCGCCAAGTCCGTCCGCGGCGAACGAATGTCCATCTCGTCCAACAAAATCTTCCCCTCCGCCCGGAAGCTCCGAACCGTGTCGTTCATGCGATTGAAGCATCGCAACAGCGTCGATTTTCCGCAGCCGGAGGGACCGATGATCGAGGTGATCGTCCGCGCCCGGACGTTGAGGCTCACTTTCTTGACCGCGAGGAACTTTCCGTAGAAGACGTCCAGGCCTTCCGTGCGTATCTTGATCTCGGTTTCGGCCGCCGCCGGAACCTTATCCGAAACGGCCGCTGATGTAGTCATACGTTTCCTTCTGGGTCGGGCTGACGAACAACTGCTTGGTCGGTTTGCACTCCACCAGCCGCCCCTGGAGCAGGAACGCGGTGCGGTCGGCGATTCGCGAGGACTGCATCACGTTGTTGGTCACCAGCACGACCGTTATCTCTCGCTTCAGGTCCACCAGCGCCTCCTCGATCTTGGCCGTCGAGATCGGGTCCAGCCCCGAACAGGGCTCGTCCAGCAACAGAGCGTCCGGTTCGAGCATGAGCGTCCTGGCCAGGCACAGCCGCTGCTGCTGACCGCCCGAGAGGTTGGTGGCCGACTGGTCCAGGCGGTCCTTGACCTCGTCCCAGAGGAACGCGGCCTGGAGGCTCTTTTCCACCAGGTCGTCCAGGTCGGTTTTCTTGGCGTGCAGGCGCGGGCCCAGTTGGAGATTGTGAAAGATCGAGCCGGGCAGCGGCGTCGGCACGGCGAACACCATTCCGATTTTGCGCCGCAGAAGCGGAACGTTCAACCGCTCGTCGTACAGGTTCACGCCCCGGAAAGAAAGCTCGCCCTCGCACGTGAAGCTCGCGATCAGGTCGTTCATCCGATTGATGCTTCGCAGGAACGTGGTCTTTCCGCTGTTGGCCGGACCGATGATGCCGAAAATCTCCCGCTCCTCGATCGTGAGCGAAACGTTCTCCAACGCCTGGTTCTGGCCGTACCAGGCCGAAAATCCGGTGGCCGTAATCATCGCCGTCATGTGGATCGCAGCCTCCGGCGGATGTGGGAGCGAATCACCACGGCCATCAGGTTCAGGGCGAACGTGATCGACAGAAGCACGAACACGGTGGCGTACAGGATCGGCTTGGTCTGCTCGACGTCGGGCGATTGCGTCGTCATGACGTAGATGTGGTAGCCCAGTTCCATGAACTGGTCGTTGAGTTTTTTCGGCAGGTAAGGCAGGTAGTAGGCCGCCCCGGTGAACATGATCGGCGCGACTTCGCCGGCGCCGCGGGAAACGGCAAGGATCATGCCCGTCAAAATCCCGCTGATCGACTGCGGAAGCACCACGTATCGCACGACCTGCCACTTGGTGGCGCCCATCGAGTAGGCCACCTCGCGGTAGCTGGCGGGAACCGCCCGAAGCGATTCCTCCGTCGCCACGATGACGGTCGGCAGGGTCAGCACGGCCATCGTCAGCGCCGCCCACAACACGCAGGGCTGGCCGAACGCCAGCTCGCCGCCCAGGAAGAACTTGTCAACCCCCCCGCCCAGGAACTCCACGAAAAACCCCAGGCCGAAAAGCCCGAACACGATCGCGGGCACCCCGGCGAGGTTCTGGATCGCCAGTCGAACCGCGTACACCAGCTTGGAGCCTCGCTTGGCGTACTCCTGAAGGAAAATCGCCGCCGCCACGCCCATCGGAACCACCGCGATGGTCATCAGCAGCACCAGCAGCACCGTTCCGAAGATGGCCGGGAAGATGCCGCCCTGCGTCATGCCCTCTCGCGGCTTGCCCGAGACGAATTCCCACGAAAGCCGCGTCCAGCCGTTGGAGGCGATGTTGCCCAGGATCAGCGCGATCATCGCGACGATCAGCAGGCAGGCCAGGCCCGTCAGGCTCGTGAAGAAAAACCCGATCACTTTGATCCAGCGCCTCATGGGGCCGCCTTCGCAGGCGAGCCGCCGGAGGCCGGGGCTTGCGTCCGCAACCGCTTGAACAGCCCGGGCTTGCTCTTGCCCTGAAGCTTCCGCGCCAGGCGGCTGACGTACCAGTGACCGGCGAGGTTGAGCAGGAACGTGATCACGAAGAGCAGCGCCCCGATGAAAAACAACACGTGGTAGTGCGGGCTTCCCTGCACCACCTCGCCCAGTTCCGCCGCGATGGTCGCCGAGAACGTGCGGAACGATTCGGTCGGGTCCCACGAAATAGTCGCCGCGTTTCCGCTGGCCATCAGGACGATCATCGTCTCTCCGATGGCCCGGCCGAAGCCCAGCACGCACGCCGCGAACACGCCCGGCATGGCCGCGGGCAACACCACTCGCCACGCGGTCTGCCAGCGGTTGGCGCCCAGGGCCAGCGAACCGTCCCGGAACGCCTGCGGCACCGCGGACAGGGCGTCCTCGGCCACCGTGTAGACGATCGG
>CAZYDC010000495.1:0-3978 GCA_964646065.1 uncultured Planctomycetaceae bacterium
GGTCGCGTTCGTGCGGGCGGGCGACCACCCGATCATGAAGGGGCTTACCGACGCCGACATGCGCTGGTGGTCCGACGACCATTACGTCGGCAACGGCAACTGGCACAAACCGACGCAGGGGCGATGGCTGCCGCTGGCGGACGTCGGGACCGGCGACGGCATGACCCAGTCGCCGATGGTCGAGGTCTACGACGGAAAAGGCAGCTACGTGCTCTGCCAGATGCTCGTGATCGAAAAGGCGGCGACCTCGCCCCCGGCGGGCCTCCTGCTGCAAAACATGCTGGACTACCTGGCCGCGAGCGCCTGTTTCCGCTCCCCCGGCCAAACGGCCATCCTCGCCGGGGCCGACAGCCCGCTGCGAAAATCGCTGACCGACAGCCGCCTGGTTTCCGTGGACCTCACCGGAAAGATCGCCGAGCTCAAGCCCGAGCGCTATGACGTGGCGATTGTGGACGTGGCCACCGCGTTGGACGAGTCCGCCGTGCCGGCGCTCCAGGCCTTCGCCTCCGGCGGCGGGCAGGTGCTGCTGCACCGAGGCACGCCGCAGAAGCAGGCCCTGCTGGAAAAACTCCTGGGCGTGCATCTGCGCTTCTTCCCCGTGGACCAGGAGCCCAATGACATCCGCAACCGCGTCATGCGGCTGGAAAATTCCGGTCCGCTGGCCGGCGTATCCAATCACGAACTTTGCTGGATCAGCCCCGCCTACCTCAACAGCCTGCGAAGGGAAGGTTCCTGGACCTCCGATTACGACGGCGGCTGCCCTGCGGCCGAGCAGATCGCGGACTACTTTTGCTGCCCGGGCGACGATGACGCCGACAAGGTTCAGCGACTCACCATGCCCTGCTCGCTGATGCGGGTGCCCGCGGGCAAGGGCGCGTTCGTGCTCAACCAGATGAAGCTGGACCAGCCGATCCCCGAGACGGCAGCTCTGGTCGAGCGGCTGCGGAACCTGCTGCTGACCAACCTGGGTTGCGACCTCAAGGGCGACGCGGACGCCGCCCAGTCCAGGCTCCAGCGGCTGGCGCAGTACAAGTTCACGCCCGTTGACCTGGGTCCCTACGCCAACCGCGGGATCAAGGACGACAAGGCCGCCGGGATCGTCGGCTGGGCCAACCAGGAAGAGAACGACATGAGCGAGCTGCCCACCGGCAAGCAGACGTTCGCCGGCGTGCCGTTCGTCATCTCGACGCCCAAGTCCGTGGTGACGCTCCACTCGGTCAACGCCAACCGCGACATGCCCAAGGAGGTCAAGGGCATCAAGGTGGGCGTCAGCGCCGACCTGCTGTACTTCCTGCACGCCACGGCCTGGAGTTACGAGGGGAACGACGTTTGCGTGTACCGCATCCACTACGAGGACGGGACTGCCGAGGACATTCCGATCCGCTGCGGCCAGCAGGTCTTCGACTGGTGGACCGACCCCGCGCAGGTGGCCAACACGATGGCCAAGTTCGGCGTCTTCGCGGCCTGGCAGGGCAAGAACCCCATGACCCGCGCCCAGGGCCGATGGGGCGTCTGGCTGCCCTGTTACGAATGGGCCAACCCGCATCCGGAGAAGGTGATTCGCGACATCGATTTCCTGGCGGTGCCCAAGCACGATTACGGCCCGGTGCCGGTGCTGGCGGGCATCACCGCGGCGAGTTTGCAGGGCGACGAAGGCATCGTCACCGACATCATCAACACCCGCGGGATCAAGGTGAAGCTCGGCGGGCAGGAGAAAGAAGTCTATTACATCGGCGTGGCCGGGATCGACGAGAAACACCCGTTCTATGCCAAGGCGATCGAGGCCCACAAGGCGATGGTGATCGGGAAGAAGGTCAAGCTGGTGTACGACGCCGTGCGCCAGAACAACGCCGGACAGACGATGGCCTACGTGTACCTGGGCGACCCGCGCGACATGGGCAACCTGCTCAACGGGCGCATCGTGGACAACGGGCTGGGATCGCTGGGCAACTTCGAGGGAAACGACCGCCTCCGCATGTACCTGATGAACACGGGCGAACCCGCAAAGTGGCGCAAGGTCGGAATGTGGGCCGCCCCGTAACAGCCCGTTGAAAAAGCGGCATGGGCATCCACAGCCGAGGGCGGCTGTGCCACAACAAAGAGGCTATTCGGCTCTAAGGAATAAACAAAAGAAGGATCATCCGACTAAAGCGTAGTTCATCCAATAGAAGGTGAACCGACGCGTAGTCTCATTGTCTTCAATAAAATTAGCCACGGGTTGCCCGTCTGCGGGCTACCCGTGGATAGCTTTTCAACAGGCGAACTATGCTTCCGCCGGATGAGTCCAAACGAAGCAACGGAGCCACGGGCAAGATGCCTGTGAGACTCATGGGCGAGACGCCCATGCTACGGGTTTTGTTAGAGCTGGTAAATGTCGTAATCGGCGAATTCCAGATTTGTCAATCGATGCGAAAGGTAATGCGATCATGAGATTACTGAATCGTCGGAATCCTGTGGCGATCCTGTTCGCCTTGGTCTTGGCGTTGGCGACAGCCGGAGGCGCTTCGGGGCAGATGATGGACAACCCCGGGTTCAAGGCGCTGCCCCGGCCGATCCACTACGCCACGCCCTTGGCGCCCGACGGCGGGGTCAAGGCGGTCATCGTTTACGGCAAAGAGGCGCCCTGGACACAGACCGCCGCGACGGCCGTCCAGAAGGCCATTCAGGATTGGTCCGGGATCAAGCTGGAACTGGCGGACGATCGCACGGTCACCAGCGAGGACACCTGGCTGCTGAACGACTCCTACCGCAAGACGCCGCTGATCGTCCTGGGCAACGCGCGGGACAACCGCGTCATGCACGCGCTGGGCGTGAATTACCTCCTGCACAGCAACCGCTCCTGGCCGGGAGGGGATCGATACTTCATCCGCTCCGTTTTCGAGCCGTTTTCCGCCGACGTGAACTACGTCCTGCTGGAAGCGTCCACCGGGGCGGGCATGGATGCGGCGTGCGTCAAATTTGCGGAACTGCTCAAGACGTTGGGCGGCGAGGCGACGGCGACGGCGACGATCCCACCCCGCCTGCACGTGATCGGAAGCGTCAAGGACAAGTGGGAGGCCAGGGGGCCCGGTTGGACGGACCGCCCCGCGGAGTGGTCCGGCATGGGCGACCGCAGCGTGGCGGAGTTGATCGCGGCGTTCAAGGGCCGGCCGATCCTCGCCGGCACGCCCGCCTGGAGCCTCATGTCGGACATCTGGCGATACGCGGTGGGTGGGGATCACAGTTGGACTCCTTTGCCCGCCCGAATCGACCTTGACCTGGGCAACCAGAAAGCCATCGCGGCCATGACGCTCCTGGGCTGCCGGGCGATTGGCGGCCGGGCGTACGACCGCCATGGCGACCACTACGGCGGGTTGGGGTCGATCCTCGGGATTCGGGCCGTTTTCAACGCCGCCGTGGTCAGCCCCGACGAGCTGACGGAACTGGAAAGCTGCATCATCCTGTCGGGCACGGCCCCGGACGACTACCTGTACGGCAACGTTGGCGGGGAAATCGGCTGGTCCAGCATGGCCGGCAGGCACGGCCTGGCGGTCCTGCTGACCCAACTGTACCAGTTGGACTATGCCATGAACCACTGCCGGATGGACGACAAGACCCGCCATGAGGTCGAGCGCCGCTACGACGCCGCGCGGCGAAGCACGGCCCGGTTCGCGCGTTCGTTCCGGGACAACGAAGACGGCTGGTGGGGAGACTGCCTGGGCGAGGACACCCTGATGCAGGTCTCCTGCCTTCTGCACCAGGGAACGATGGAGAACGTCCGCAACGGAAACCTGCGCCGAAGCGCGGACATGTACATCATGTACTCCGACAACCTGACGACAGACTGGGGCGTCCACGGATGCTACGTCGGACTGTCGGGGTTCACCAGTTCGCCGGGCGGCCTGTACACGTCCTTTATGGGCGGAGGGCTGGTGGACGAGGCGGCCTTCTACTACGACGATCCGATGTACCGCTGGCTGAGAGACAACTGGGCGACCG
>CAZYDC010000496.1:0-3963 GCA_964646065.1 uncultured Planctomycetaceae bacterium
TACATGGGAATGCTCGCCACGATCATGAACGCCCTGGCCTTGCGGGATTCGTTGCAGGCCTCCGGCGTCGCGGCCACTGTGCTCAGCGCCATCGCCGACCCGAGAATCTGCGAACCGTTCTCCTGCCGCCGGGCCGACGAATTGCTCGTGGCCGGGCACACGCTGATCCTGGCCGGCGGGACCGGCAGCCCGTTCTTCACCACCGACACCTGCGCCGCCCTGCGGGCCAGCGAGATCGGCGCCGAGGTCGTCCTCAAGGCCACCACCGTCGACGGCGTCTACGACAGCGACCCCAAGCGCAACCCGGCCGCCACGAAATATGATCGCCTCACCTACTCCAAGGTGCTCGCCGACAAACTGGGCGTCATGGACCTGACGGCCATTTCGCTGTGCATGGAAAGCCGCCTGCCGATCATGGTCTTCGCGATGGCCAAAGCGGGCAACCTGGCCGCCGCCGTCTGCGGACAGAACGTCGGCACGATGATCGCCAGCGAATGACGTTCGTAGTGTGCCCGTAAGGGCATTCTTCGGGTTGTGGCGTACCCGTGCCCGTAAGGGCATTTTTTGAAGAAACGCCTTACGGCGTCACTACGAACCCTGAATCCATTTGCTTTTGGCGGAAAATCGCGTAATCTGTCATATAGTTTAACAAGGATCTGTATCATGGCCGCTGACGAAATCCTGATGGAAGTGGAAGAGAACATGGACGTCGCCGTGGACTACCTGCGGAAGGAGTTCCGCGGTATCCGCACGGGCCGGGCGTCGGCCGGGCTGGTGGACCACATCAAGGTGGACTATTACGGCTCGCCGACCGATTTGCGGCAACTGGCGACGATCTCGACGCCCGACGCCTCGCTGATCGTCATCAAGCCCTTCGACCCTTCGAGCACCAAGGAGATCGAGCGGGCCATCAGTGCCGCCAACATCGGCATCACGCCCGCCAGCGACGGGAAGTTGATCCGCCTGGCCGTTCCGCCGCTGTCGGGCGAACGGCGCCAGCAGATTTCCGGGCAGCTCAAGAAAATGGCCGAGGCCAGCCGCGTGACGATCCGCAACGCCCGGCGCGACGGAAACAAGCTGGTCGATCAGCAGGAGAAAGACGGCGATCTGACCGAGGACGAGGCCAAGAAGGCCCGCGAGGACATCCAGAAGCTCACCGGCGATTATGAAATGAAAGTGACCGAAATCCTGGACGCCAAGACCACGGAGATTCAGGAAGATTGAGAAGCCCAGTTTGTTCCCCTGAGGGGGCGTAGCTCAATTGGTAGAGCAACGCACTTTTAATGCGTAGGTTTCGGGTCCGAGCCCCGACGCCCTCAGTGAAGTTTGACCGCGAGAATCGATGTCTTGGCCCTGGTTTCAAGTGTTTCGTCGATGTCGCCGCTTTCGACGTTTACTCCATTACGCCCATCTGGAGCCATTTCCCGGTCGCCGGCCCGCAAAGGGGCCAGCTTCGTCAAAGCCTCGGTCGCTTTTCACTGTCGCTTATCGTCCCGTGGCAGCGCGGGCGTGTTGTCGATGTTGTAGTTGTCGCGGCAGAGGACCGTGGACTTGACTTTAGGGGTCGATGCTACGATCAGCCCGCAGTGGTTACCACTGTCGAAGAGCACGTTGTTGAATATCTGCGAGTTTTCGGCCCCGCGAAGGCAGATGCCCGTGCTGGGAATACGGTTCTTGCCGTCGCTGCTGTACGGCCGGATGACGTTGCCGGATATGACGATGTTCTTGAGTGAATGGAGTTCCTGGCCGCTGCCGGCAAACAGGACGATGCCCTCGGGCGTGGGCGGTGTGTAGCCGTAGTGGATCGCGCGGATAAATCCGCCTGTGGCACTGTCAGCCACGTCGCTCTTGCCGTCCTTGGTGGTCGAATACATGAATGTCGTGCGGCTCAGGGCGGCCGTGACGAAGACCCTCTGCTCGTTCTTCACGCTGCCGCCGGCGATCTTCATGTCGCGGAACGCGATTTCGTTCCCGACCATCAAGCTGTTTGGGATATCCGTGGTGACGACGCCCTTGTCGATGCTCTTGATGTCGAAGCCGTCGTGGAGCAGGATGATGTTGCCGCGGATCTGAAAATTGGTCAGGTCCCAATTGTCGCCGGCCAGCCAGATCGCTTGGTTGACGTCGGTGAAGATGTTGTTCTGGTAAATGTGATTTCGCAGCGGCCAGGTGTCCGTGTAGATGCAGTCGCCCATGAAGTGCTCGAAGTAGTTGTCCTGGGCGATGCAGCCCTGGCAGCCGGACATGGTGATTCCGTGGCAGCCGGGGTGGTAGCCTATGAAGTGGTTCCTGCGGATAACCGCGCCGCGAGTCCAATTGGGCAACTGCACGTCGCTTTTCGACGGGCCGCCGGAAATCGTCAGCACCGAGCAGCCGCACGGCGACAGCGGCGACATGCCCGTGAAGACGCAGTCCTCGGCCACCATGTCCTCGCCGTCCGTATTGTTGGCCTGCCACATCGAGACGGCGAAGTTCTCTCCGCATTCCTGGTCGTACGGGCTGCCGTAGTTCTTGACCCTGCACCGCCGCACGGCCATGTGGCTCCCGCAGAGGTTGATCGCCGAGGCGTTGCATTTGATCACGCCGTTCACCTTACGCTGATTCTCGAACCCGCAGTCGATGGAAAGATCCTCGATCTCGTAGCCTCCATCTTCGCCATGAAACACGCCGGCATGCGACTTGCCGGTGCCGTCCTGGATGAGTTTGGTCACCTCCATGCCCGCGCCGCGGATCTTCGTGTTGGCCGGCAGCGTGAACGACGCCACACCCTTGGTGTGGAACGTCCCCGCGCCGACATGGACGGCCGAGTTGGGTTTAAGGCCGGCGAAGACGGCGTCGAACTTGACCTGGGTCGATCCGTTGAATGGATCGGCCGCTGTGCCGGTTCCGTCTTTCCCGTCCGCGCGGACCGAAAGGTAAATCTCACTCTGAGCCCAGGCAACGGTGGTCACGGGCGCGCACAGGGTCAGCATGATGGCGATGTGTCGCATGTTCATCCTTGCTCCTTTGCGGATATTCCAGTCGGTTTCAACAGTCGCGTTCTCTCGGTTTGGGACAAACCGTCATACTACCCGCACTCGGCATAAACGGCAAATCTTCGCGAAACGCCCATAGGTTCGGCATATTATCTTCTTGGCGAAATATGGGGGAATCCCCCTTCGCGCCTGGGTGAACAGTGATACTATGAAATTGTCAATTGAACCGGATTGCCCAAGGAGGTAATCACCATGTTATACAGCGAAAGTTTTCGACGGAAGATTAAGTTGGCCGTCTTCATCCTACTGAGTTTCGCGGCAATGTGCTGAGCATTGTTCCCCAAAAGCCGCGGTGCCGAGTCGCTCCAGCAGAACCATCGCCCCACTCCACAGGCAGCGTTACTCGGTCAGCTTGCCGGCTTCGATCCACCGGTGCCCGTGCCTCTGCGAGCTTCGAGTGAAGCACAGATTGGCGGTTTCTCATCTGGCGCCTGGCTGGGTTCGGCCGGTGTGTGCGGCACATACCTTTTGAGCCCTTGCCAGCCGTGCCGCTGGCCATCGGCGGACGTGGGAGTCGCTTACTGGCGGGAACTTCAAGAACAGCGGGCGATGGGAGTCGAACCCACAACAGCCAGCTTGGAAGGCTGGAATCACCAAAACGTAAGTATTGCTGACACAGATGTTACAACCGACACACCGCCCGCTTGCACCACTGATTGCACCAGCGAAGCGGAGAACACACACATCCCCCCCGCCATCGCTCCACAAGGCCAAGGGCTTGAATCGCTGGCCAAGGCGATAGCGAACCTGACGGCTGACGATCGCGCCAAGCTGGCCGACTTGCTCGCCCAAGACGACACAACAAAGGGCGGGGGCCAATGACCACGCCCACCACAATACCCCGGGGCTTGCGCTGTTGCAATACTGGCCGCACAGAATTGACGATCCGCCTCCAGGCCGACTCCCAGGCCGTCCGCGCTCGGAGTGG
>CAZYDC010000497.1:0-3954 GCA_964646065.1 uncultured Planctomycetaceae bacterium
TTTTTCAACGGGCTGTTAGGGGCATGATCGGGGTCATGGTCGGATTTCAGGATGAAGCACTTCTTCTGAATCATCTTGATCCGTTAAACATTGCGATCCCGTTCGAAAAACCCTTGTGCGACGAACCGCCAGGGACGTGCGGAAATCCCGTAAAATAGCGCGAAAAACGCGCGGAATGGGGGTCTGGAATGCATAACATGCTTATTATCAAATACTTGTCGATTTACGGATGCGTCAGAATGGCTTCCGAACAGGTTCTAGTGAGCCGCCTGCGCGTTCTAATGAGCCGCCTGCCCGTTCCAGTGGCTTCCCGACAGGTTCTAATGCGTTACGAGTTCACCCCAAAGAGCCTTTCAGGAGTGAAAATGCCACACTTTTCATTGTGCTGGGCGAATCCACATAATGCTGAAAGGAGCATATTTTGTGAATGAATCCATTGACTTAAGCCGATTTCACTAATATGATAGAGTTCAGGAAATAGTGAAACGGACGGTTCTAATGAAACACGTTGAACTATTACAGACGGCGAGGCAGGCAATGGCCTCATGCTTTGGGGACACCGAGGTGGCCTGGGCCGAGGCTCCGGACCCCGGCGGCGTCGATCTTTGTGCGACGCTCAGCCTGCCCGGCGGGGCGGCCCGGAAGGTGGTTGTGCAGGTCAAGACCAGCGGCCAGCCCAGGTCGGTTCGGGAAGGGTGCTTCCAGTTGCAGAACCATCTGGAGTCGCAGGCCGATGCGTACGGCGTGGTGCTGGCACCTTACATTACCCCGGCGTCCGCGGAGATATGCCGCCACGCGGGTTTCGGATACGTGGACCTTGCCGGCAACTGCCGGCTCAGCGCGGGGGCGATGTACATCGAGCGGCGGGGGCGGCCCAACCCGTTCATCCGCAAGGCCCAACTGTACAACCTTTATAAGCCGGTGGCCTCGCGGGTGCTTCGCGTCCTGCTGCACAACCCGCCGCGGCCGTGGTCGTTGAAGGAACTGGCCAAGGAGGCTTCGGTCAGCCTGGGTCATGCCCATAACGTCAAGCAGGCCCTGCTGGATCGCGAGTGGATCGCGGCCCAGACGAAGACCATAAGCCTGACCAAGCCGGAGGCCGTGCTGGCGGAATGGGCCGGCAGGTATAACTTCCGCGGCAACGAAGTGTTTGAGTATTACTGTTCCGAGGAAGCGCCGGCCATCGAGCAAGCCCTGGCCCAGATCGCCGACGGGCCGGAATTCAAGATCGCCATGACGGGCTTCTCTGCCGCCGCCCGCATGGCCCCGGTGGTCAAGCATCAGCGGGTGACGGCGTACGCGTCGGGGAATATGCAGGAGATCGCCCGGAAGCTGAACCTCAAGAAGGTGACCAGCGGGGCCAACGTGATGTTGCTCAAGCCTTACGACGACGGGGTGTTCTACGGGCTCCAGCGCGTGTCGGGCCTGCCGATCGTTTCGCCGGTGCAGGCGTACCTCGACCTCAAAGGTTATCGCGGCCGCGGTGAAGAGGCCGCCGACGAACTGCTGGAGAAAGTCCTGCGTCCGCTATGGCAGAAACAATAAGCAATTTTGACGGCAACATCGTCGAGGCCTCGCGGATGGTCCTGCTGGAAGTGGTCTCGCTGCTGGCCGATTACGGCAGGGACGTCGTCGTGGTCGGAGGCACGGCCCCGGAGTTCCTGATGCCCAACGCCTCGGATCGATACATCGGCACCAGCGACGTGGACCTGGCGATCCGGCCGGAGCGGTTGGACATTCCGTCGTTCATGAAGATGAAGCGGCTGCTGGCGGAGCACGGCTACCAGTGGCTGCCGGACAGGTTCGCGTTCGCCAGGGATGTCGTCGTCGGCGGGCAGGCGATCACGGTGAAGGTGGACATACTGACCTCGAAGTCCAAGGAGGGCGAGCTGGACCCGCAGACGGGAAAGCCGTTTTTGGTCTGGGGATTCAAGGCGCCCGGGTGCGAGCTGGCCCTGGACGCCGCCGACACGGTCGTGATCGACGGCCGCCTGCCGGACGGCCAACAGTCGTCCGCGACGATTCAAGTGGCCGGGATCGTGGCCTTCCTGGTGATGAAGGCCAACGCCCTGTGTACCCGCGAGCGGTCGAAGTACAAGGACGCGTGGGACATCGACTATTGCCTGGGGCACTACCCCGGCGGGATCGACGAGATCGTGCGGCAGTTCCGGCGGCGGATCGGCCACCCGGTGGTCGTCGACGGCCTGCGAAAGCTGCGGCGGAAGTTCGCCTCCCCGGCCGACGAGGGTCCGAGGTTCGTCGCGGATTTCGAGGAGATCGCGGACCAGGAAGACCACGACCTGCGATGCCGCCGGGCCTACGAACGCGTGCGGGAAATGCTCGATCAAGTCCAGCGCGACGTGGACCTGTCGGCGGGCGATCCGGGCGAGTGATTGGCGAAACGGCCGCGTTTACTGTTGGGCTGCCTACTCGCCGCGCGGTTGCTCGATTGCCTTGGCCAGTTCTTCCAGCGGGGTCGCCGGAGGCGGTGGCGGCGATGGCGGCGGGACGACCTGACCGTCCTCGCGAAGTTGCCCTTCGAGCTTTCCATCCTCCTGGCCGAACGCGGAGACGATTTCCTTGGCCTGCCTGGCCAGCTCCTCCCCGTTGAAAACGTTCTTCGTCATCAGCAATTGAATGGCGGCCGCCAGAACAAGTCTGAGGTGCGCGACCTCCTCCTCCAACGCCGCGACCCGATCCTCCTGTGATATCGTTCGGCGGACCAGGTTGGACTGCGACCTGCCAAGGGTCTCCTGAATCTCCTCCCGAAGACGGACCACATCCCGGTAATTGGGTCCGCGGCCGATGCAATCCCAGAATGATACAGGCATTTCGTTCTCCTTTAGCGGCGGTTCGCAAACCACCGGCAGTGTTCAATCGTAAATCGTCCCGCCACGGCGGGTTTCGCGGACTCAACAATCGCAAATCGCCGATCAGATTTCCGCCTGTCCGCTGTGCCGGTAGGCGAGCACCTTCACCGTTTCCAGCGTGATCAGGCCTTCGGTGATCATCTTGTCCAGGTCGGGCAGGAAGGCGGCGATCCGCTCGGGATTGTCCACGATTTCGACGACGATGGGCATGTCCTCGCTGAGACGGAGGATTTTGGCCGTGTGCATTCGGCTGTCGGCGCCGAAGCCCAGTATGCCCTTGAGCACGGTCGCCCCGGCCATGCCGCGGCGCCGGGCTTCCTCCACGATCACCTCGTAGAGCGGGCGGTGCTGGTGCTTGTCGCTCTCGCCGATGAAGATCCGCAACAACTGTGCTTCCGATGGCAGTTTCATTTGCGGCTCCTAAAAACGTAGCATGGGCATCTTGCCCATGAGTATCAGGGCCATCTTGGCCCTGTCTTTGCGAAGGCCCGCATGGGCGAGACGCCCGTGCCACTTTTTCAACGGGCTCCTAAAGGATCCTGCCCAGGGCCAGGCCAAGGAACAGGAAGACGATTCCAGTGACGTTTTGCCCAAGCATGTTGGCGCCGGCCAATAGATATTCGCGGTCCTGAATCAGGCTGCCCGACTCGAACATGAACGTTGAAAAGGTGGTGAACGCGCCCATGAATCCGATGAGGGCGTAGGTCTTGAACTCGGGGCTGATCACGGTTCGGTCGGCCAGCGACCAGACGACTCCGAAGGCGAAGGTCCCGGCGATGTTCACGGCGAACGTGCCCCAGGGAAAGCCCACGCGCGAGCCTTGCACCAGGCCCTGCAATCCGACCCGCGCCAGCGTTCCGACCGCGCCGGCGACGGACAACCAAATTAACTTCTGCCACCACATGGAACTCTCCACAAGGAAACTCATGATACTCGCCCTAGAAAGTCGACACCAGCACCTTGATGCCTACGGCGATCAGGACCGTTCCGCCGATGGCGTCGGCCAGGCGGCCCAGCCACGATCCGGCGCGTCCTGCCAACGCGATTCCCACCCCGGCCAGCAGGGCCGTCACCAGACCGAAAA
>CAZYDC010000498.1:0-3954 GCA_964646065.1 uncultured Planctomycetaceae bacterium
CGTCGCCGCCATCCCGGCGATGATGAGCTTCTGGGGCGCCACGAATCAGCAGGTTATTGTGGACTCGTCTTTTACCTACAGCGTGAAACCCGACAAAGTCGAAGTGACCGCCGATGACCGCGGGATGAAGCGCCGCAACTATGAATTGACCTGGGATTCGCCGCCGGCCGGGACGATCACCGTAACACAAAAGCTTACCGTGGAGCTCTCCCGAGTCGCCATGCTTGCGACGGCCGCCAGGCTCCCCTATTCCAAGGACGTCTTGACAACCTACGCCGATTCCCTGATATCGACCCCCGCCGTCAATCTGGACAACGTGGCACTGGACCCTATCGTCAAGTCCATCAAGGGCAAGAACCCCTGGGCCGAGGAAACCGTCGAGTTGGTCTGCGACTGGGTGAACGAGAACATCGAATTCAAGTCCAGGACTCCCACCGCTTCCGATACGGTTCTCAAGAATAAGTACGGCAATTGCGGGGGCATGGCCAACGTAGCCTGCGCTATTCTTCGAAAGATGGGGATTCCAGCCGAAAGCGTGGACGCCACGTTCCTGGGCGGCAACGGGCACGGTTTTATCGAAGTGTACTTTCCGGACGCCGGATGGGTGTTCTACGACCTGTCGAATCTCAACCGCGGCTACAAATCCCTCGATTGCCTCTTGACGGCTGGCTGGGCCTTTCGCGTCAACGATGGAACCCAGGAAAAATGGATCGACGGGTCGTTCCTCACTACCTCCGACGCTTCCCCCTACAAAGAGGACGAGCGCGTCAGGAACAAATTGCGAGCGGCCCCCAAGAAAGAAAACGCGACTGGCGCGGCGGTCGTTCACGTGAAGCCCTCCGCCCAGACAAAGGTCCGGCGCTCGCCGATCCGCTCGTTGATCATGGATCTGTCCACCCAGCCGGGCAAACGAAATTACAGCGTGGACAATCCTCCCTCCGCCACCCAACCAGCATCCGAAACATCCGCTTCGCGACCGGCGAATGCGGCAGGGGCAAGTCCCTCTCTGCGGGCGACGAATTCAACCCACTCGGACAGCCGCTAGCGAGGAACGCGAATCGCGCTCCGAGTGGAGGAGATGATGACTTTGGGCATTCCTGTCATGACGCCAGCTCTTATTCGTGAAGAGTTGGTTTAAAGATGACCGGGGGTCGGACTTCGCCTGGTTCATCCTTTTCAGGCGGGGCAGGCTTGTCGCCGTCGCGGCCGTTGCCTTTGACGGTGCCGTTTTCCGGGCGGGCGTCGGCGGGCGCGGCTTTCCGGTTGGGCATCGCGGGGTAGGCGATTCGCCCGTGGTGGCTTCCGCAGATGCTCCGGATGAGGGAGGCCTCGATCTGGCGGACTTCCCGCAGGGTCAGGTCGCACTCGTCGAGTTGGCCGTCCATCAGCCGCCGCGTGACCATGGTGTGGACCTGGTTCTCGATTCGCCCGGGCGAGGGTTCGGGCATGGCCCGGACGGAGGACTCGCTGGCATCGGCCAGCATGAGGATGGCGGCCTCCTTGGAGCGGGGTTTGGGCCCGGGGTAGCGGAACTGCACCTCGTCGGGTGCGCGGTCGATGTCCGCCTTGCGCTGCTCGGTGGCCGCGTGGTAAAAATACTGCACCAGCGTCGTGCCGTGGTGGCTGGCGATGAATTCCCGCAGCACGGCGGGCAGGCCGTACTGGCGGGCCAGCTCCAGCCCGTCCTTCACGTGCCCGATGATGATCAGCAGGCTCATGGCCGGCGATAGTTTGCCGTGCGGGTTGGTCATTCCGCCCTGGTTCTCGACGAAGTACTCGGACTTGTTGATCTTCCCGATGTCATGGTAGTACGCTCCGGCCCTGGCCAGCAGGCCCCGCGCCCCGATCGCATCGGCGGCGGCCTCGCACATGCTGCCTAGTTGCACCGAGTGGGCAAACGTGCCGGGGGCCTCCTCGGACAGCCGCCTCAGCAGCGCCTTGGACGCGTCGCACCACTCCAGCAGCGTCATGCTGGTGGCGACGCGGAAGAGCCGCTCCACCACCGGCAGGATGCCCAGCACCAGGAACCCCACCGACAGCGCCCCCGCGGCCGCCAGGGCCGCGTGCTTGAAGGTCACGTCCAAAGGCAAACCCGCCGCCGCCGCCACCGCGAAAACGCTCACCAGCACCGCCGCCCCGCTGAAGGCGCCGATCTCGATCAGCCGCGAGCGGCCGCGAATCTCCCGCAGCGGCAACACCGCCGCCGCCGAGCCCACCAGCAGCACGATGAACTGCCCCAGGCCCGCTCGCTGCTGATAAACCGTCAGCAGCGACAGGATGATCGCGACGGTCAGCGCGAACCGCTGATTGCGGGCGATGGTGATGACCACCGCCGCCATGATGACGGCCATCACCGACACCGGTTCGCTGAAGGCGGAGTTCATCGTCGCCCTGCCGATGACCAGGGCCGCCAGCATCGTCGCGGCCAGGGCGCCGCCTAAATAGTGATTGGCGACAACTTCGCGCTCGTAGCGGAAGATGTACACCGCCAGCAGCACCAAGATCATCACGACTGTGGCGGCCCGCCCCAGGACCGGCCAGAGCTTCCACCAGGGGCTGGCCAGGCTCTGGTTATCCTGGAACTGTTTCTGCTCGGCCTGGAGAAGCGCCAGTTGGTCCGCCGTGAGATCGCCTTTGGGGACGATGAGGTCGCCCTGGACGTGCGCGTCCCAGACCGTCGAGGGCTTGCTGGTCCGCAGTTGGCTCAGGACATCGGTGATCGCCTGGGCCGAGGCGATGTCGTCGCGAAGGTACGTGGGCTGGTGCAGCAGGTTCTGCAATTGCCGCGTGATCCCCGCCCGAAGCGGCGGGTCGAACGGTTCGGCCAGCTTGAGGGCCTGCGAGTCCAGTTCGGCCGCGTTGGTCACGTCCAGCAGCTTCATCTTGCTGAGGTTGACTCCGCCGCCATCGCCCAGGATCGTCACGCCTCCGGCGCCGCGGTTCATCTGCTCGACGTACTGGGCCTTATCGACCACGGGCATCTGCGAAAGCTGCTTGCCCAGTTCCTCGACGCGCTGGTTGAACTGCCGGTGCTTCTCCGGATCGCGCAGGGCCCGCCAGGCATCGAGCGACTCGGGCGTGATGGCCCAGTTCTGCTTCACCAGTTCGGACGGTTCGGAAGGCCCGCTGGTGCTCTTGAACGCGTCGGCGAACTCGCGCAGGTCGGACAGGAATTTCGCGACGCTCGGGCTGGGTCCAAAAACCGTCGGGGTGGACATTTTCAGGCGGCTCTCCTCGTCGGCCATTTTCTTGGGCGAAAGCACCTGGAAGCTCACGCGGGCGTAGATGTCGCTGGGGACGTACTGTCCCTCGTGGTGGTAGGGCAGCGGGTCGATCGGCCAGACGTTGATCGCCACGGCGACCAGGCAAAGCCCCCCGGCCAGCAGGAGCGACCCGATCCCGCCGCCGTCACGGAATCGCCGCCACAACGTCGCCTGCGACGAAGGTTCCCGCCGCCGCGACTCGCGACGCTGCCTGATCTTGTCTCGAATTGAAACCATATGGTTATCTGCAGGTAATTCGGGGACAGACACCGATTCCGAAGACGGAATCGATCTCAGTCCCCGAATTACCGATTACCGGTTACCGATTACCGCGTTACACCGTTTCTTCCGCCGCCCTTCCGTTGCGGCTGTACGCCTCGACGATGTTCTGCACCAGGTGGTGGCGGACGATGTCGGAGCGGTCCAGGCGAACGAACGCGATGCCTTTGATGCCCGAGAGCCGCCGCTGGGCGTCGGCCAGCCCGCTGACGGTTCCCTCCGGCAGGTCGATCTGGCTGTCGTCGCCGGTGACGATCACCTTCGAGCCGTGCCCCATGCGCGTCAGGAACATCAGCATCTGCGGGGCCGTGGTGTTCTGGGCCTCGTCCAGGATAATAACCGATTCGTTGAGCGTCCTGCCCCGCATGAACGCCAGCGGGATCACCTCGATCAGGTCGTTGACCATGAACCG
>CAZYDC010000499.1:0-3946 GCA_964646065.1 uncultured Planctomycetaceae bacterium
CCGATCTAAGAATCGACTTTGTCGGCCGGGATATTCGCTTTGGCCAGTATCTGCGGGTCGGGGCGATATTTTTCCCGGCAGGTCGGGCAGAGCTTGCGGACCAGGATCTGGCAGAGCACGATTCGCAGGTTTTGCATGGCGGATTGCGATTGTCCGCAAAGCTTGACCCACTTGGCCAGCGCCACGAACGTGTCGCCGGCGGACACTCCCAACGACACAGCCTTGGTCTTGGAGGCCTCGGCGACGACCTCGGCGACTTTGGGATCGGCGCAGCTATCCACCATGATCACGTCGGGGTCGCGCCGCAGCGCCGAGGTCAGCGCGGCGGCGAGTTGGTCGTCGGTCTCGTACCGGTTCTGCGTGACGTTCTCCATCTCCACGGCGGGGCTTTTTTCAAACGTGACGATCTGCTGCGTGAAGGAGTCGTGCTCGCGGAGCAGCGAATAGAGCGTGCTGGTGGTGCCGCTGCCGCCGCGCCCGCTGACGAGGATGAGCCCCGGCTGCTTGCACGCCTCGCGGACGGAGGCGAGGACTTCAGTGCTCATGCCCAACTCGGGCAGGCGGGTCTGGATGATCTCCCGCCGCACGCGGACCTGGAGCCTCTGTCCGCCGGTGGAACCGGCGGTGGCCAAAACGACCTCCGTGGCGCCTTGGGCGAGGTCCACCGACATCATTCCCTTTTGCGGCCGCCGGTGGTCCTGGGCGTTCATGCCGCCCAGGGGCTTGAGGAACTGGATCATCGCCTCGCTCTGGGCAAGGTCCATCTCCGGCCCGTCGGTCAGCGTGCCGTCGATCACCAACCGCACGCGGGCGCGTTCGCCATCGGGGGAAACGTCCGCCTCGCTCGCGCGGCGCCAAAGCACCTCGTACAGGAAACTCTGAAGCTGATTGTAGGCCTGCACATCCGTGCTGGACCACGTGGGCGAGGGGGCGACGATTCGGCTGTTGCAATCGTAGATCTTGACTTTGGTGACCGGCGCGGCGGTCTGGGCCTTCTTGTTCTTTTGGAAAAGGCCGCCCAGATTCTCGGGGCCGATTCGCTGTCCCGGCTGGACGTGCTTGTTGCGATACGTCAGGTAGCCCAGCATCGACGCGGAAACCAGGACCAGGTAGACGATCATCCCCACGAAAAACCAGGGTGTCAGCAGCCAGATCAGCACGCCGATCGCTCCGGAGCCCAGGGCCAGCCCGGCCCAAAACGGCTGGGACAGGCGCAGGTTCAGAGCGTCCTTGCTGATCTTGGGCGCCAGGTGCAGCCAGGGCAGCAGCAGCACCACCATCGTGATGATCTTGGCAATGGAAAAGTATCCGCCCTCGGCGAGCTGGGTCGGATCGGGCGGCATTACGCCCACAATCGACAGGCCTATTATTGGCTCAACCATGAAAAACTCCACGTAGTGCGTACCACGCCCGCGCGGGCGCCAGTGGCGGGGCATCTTGCCCTTGTCACTGTTCAAACGACTTCATACCGCGCCCGCGTCTGAAAATCGAGGCGATTTCCGGTGGGCCTGGTGCCAGAAAAAGAAACAACAGCAAAAACGAGGGTCAGACGCACTCGCCGCGCGCGTCCGCGCGTCCGCACGGACGCGACACACATGGGCGGGGCGCCCATGTCACGTTTACCGGCCCAGCAGGCCGGAGCGGCTGGCGGAGATGCCCTTGAGCAGCATCTTCAGCTCCTCGGGGCTGGGCGCGTTTTCGGCGGCCACCTTGGGGTCCACCTGCCCGCTTTGGACCAGTCCGAACAGGCTTTGGGTGAAGCTCCTCATGTCCTCGCGTTCGTGGTTGCGGATGACGTCGCCCAGTTCGGTTTCTCGCGCCTCCTGGAGCAATTGCCGCACGCTGGGGTTGGTCAGCAGGATCTCGACCGCGGGGACGTGGCCGACGCCCTTGGTGATGCTGGGCAGCAGCTTTTGGCAGACGATGGCCCGCAGGTTGAAGGCCAGGGATTGCCGAATCAGGTCGCGGCTTTGGGCCTCGAAGAGATCCAGGATTCGCCCGATGGTCTGTGCGGCGCTGGAGGCGTGAACCGTGCCGAAAACCAGGTGCCCGGTTTCGCTGGCCTGAAGGGCCGCCTGGAACGTTTCGCGGTCGCGCATCTCGCCGATCAGCACCACGTCGGGGTCCTCGCGCATCAGGTACTTCAGGGCCGATTCAAAACTCTCCACGTCAATGCCGATTTCTCGCTGGCTGATCAGGGCCTTCTTGTCCTGGAAAATGTATTCGATAGGATCCTCGACCGTGACGATGTGACAGGGCCGCGTGCGGTTGACGTGCTCCAGCATGGCCGCGATCGTCGTGCTCTTTCCGCTGCCGGTGGCGCCGGAAACGAGCACCAGCCCGTCGCGCTCCTCGGCGATGGTGGCCATGATCGGCGGCAGATGCAGCGCCTCGAACGTGGGAATCTCCAGCGTGACCCGCCGCGCGGAAATGCTCGTGTGTCCGCGCTGACGGTAGATGTTGAGCCGGAACCGGTCGCTGCCCGCCAGCTCGTGGGCGATGTCGATGTTGCCGTGCTCCTCGAAGAACGCTCGCTGTTTGGGTGTCAGAAGTTCCATCGCCAGCAAGTCAATTTCCTCGCCGGTGAGCGGTTCGGCCCGCGTGGGGCGAATCACGGAGTTGATGCGGACGTGCGGAGGCGAGCCGGCCTTGAGGTGCAGGTCGCTGGCCTCGGCGCGGACCATGGCTTGAAAATATTTTTCCAGGCGAGGCCCCTGCGCGCCATGCTGCCCGGGGCTCTGGTCGTGTTCGTCGATGGGTTGTCGCAGGGGGGCGTTCATGCGGCTCCTTGGGGCCGTTGGGCATCGCCGCCGACACGTACCGGGCGAACGGGAACGCCGCGCTCGGCGAGGTATTCCTTGGTCTGGGCAATGCTGTACGTTCCGAAGTGGAAGATGCTTGCCGCCAGGGCCGCGTCGGCCCCGCCGGCCGTCAGCACCTGGAAAATGTGCTCCGGCGAACCGGCCCCGCCCGAGGCGATGACCGGAATGTTCACCGCGCGGGAAATCGCGGAGGTGATCTCGACGTCGTACCCTGCCAGCGTTCCGTCGGCGTCCATGACCGTCAGCAGGATCTCGCCGGCGCCCAACCGCTCGACCTCGCGAGCCCAGGAGAGCGCCTCCAGGCCGGTCGGTACGCGGCCGCCGTTGATATGCACCTCCCAGATTTCCTTGCCGTCCTTGACCACGCGTTTGGGGTCGATCGCCACGACCACGCACTGGGCGCCGAACCGTCGCGAGGCCGCCGTAATCAACGCCGGGTCGCGAACCGCGGACGAGTTGATGCTGACCTTGTCCGCCCCGGCGTTCAGCAGGTTGCGGAAGTCCTCGATGCTGCGGATGCCTCCGCCGACGGTCAGGGGCATGAACACCTGCTCTGCCGTCTGGCGGACGTAATCGAGCATGATCCGGCGATTCTCGTGGCTGGCCGTGATGTCGAGGAACACCAGTTCGTCGGCGCCCTCGGCTTCGTACCGGCGGGCCACCAGCACAGGATCGCCGGCGTCGCGCAGGTTCAGAAAGTTGACGCCCTTGACGACCCGGCCTTTTTCCACGTCCAGGCAGGGGATGATTCGTTTGGCAAGCATTCGATTATTCTACATGCATAGAGGGCAAATACGCAACTACCGCACGGTGAGAATATCGTTAAGGTGCGTGCGTAGATTTTCCGGCACACGGTGAAACGGGCGCGGCCTTCGGCCGCAACCAAATGACGAATGACGAACGTCGAATGACGATTACTGAACGGACATCGGACAAGATCGTTTCAAGAAATCACCATTTTTGACTTTAGTGGTACAGAGACCTCAGAGGTGAACGGCGAAGACAAACCGTGAAGAATCCGGGTTTCAGGCATGGTTCGTAACCTATTATTACCTGTCGGGAAGCCACCGGAACGGGCAGGCGGCTCATTAGAACGCACAGGCGGCTCCTTAGAACCTGTTCGG
>CAZYDC010000500.1:0-3933 GCA_964646065.1 uncultured Planctomycetaceae bacterium
TACGCGATGCTCGCGCGACCGCCCGCCAGACGGATCGCATCTTCTCCTCGATGTCCTGCGGGGTGCCGTCGGGCATGACGCGAAACGCCGTGGCGGCCCCGAAAATCGAGTTGGGCGTCATGTAGATTTCCGGCACGGACAGAGCAGTGATCGCGGCAGCCGAGATCGCGTGATGCACCACCAGCACGGTGCGCGTGTCCTTGTACTTGCGGATCGTCCCGATGAGCGGCTCGACCTCGCGGATCAGCCCACCGGGCGAGTCCATCTCCAGCACGATGACGGTGGGCTTGCGTTTGACCGCGTCGGCCAGCGCCTGGTCCAGCACGGAGGCGACCAGGTCCTTGCCGACCTCGCCGCGCATCGGCACCACGCAGTACGTCGGCCCGGTGTGCTCGACGATGGGCGGCGCAGGCGGCAGCGAATCGTCCGCCGTCGCGTCGGCCGACGCGGACGCGGCCGGCGCATCCGGTTCGGCGATCCTCGGCGCCGAATCGACCACTGCCCCTTCGCTGATCGACGCGACATCCCGCGCGGCGAACTCCATCCGCATCGTCGCGCCGTACTTGTGAACCTCGAACACCACCCCGCTGTCGTTGCGGCGAAGAACCTTGCCGTCATACAGGTGGCCGTCCCGGGTCGTCAGCGTGTCGCCCGCGCAGAGCGATGCCGCCAGGAGGACGGCCAGTGCGCACAACAACCTTTCATGCCACAAGAGCATTTAACAGGTATCGGCGTTTTGGGATCGGCGATTTGTTTGTAGTGCGCCCGTAAGGGCGTCTTTGGGGCAACCCAAGAATCGCCTCACGGCGACACTACAAACATGGAATCGCCTCACGGCGACACTACTAGCCCGGAATCGCATTACGGCGACATTACAAACTTTCCGCGTCCAATATCCGCTCGTCGTTCCGAGCGACGATGGTCTGGCCGGGCTGGACGACCAGAAAATCCTCGTCCCACTGGCCCAGGAACATTTTTCGCAGCAGCGTCAGGCTGCCCTGGCGCAGCTCGAACTGCCATTTGCGTTTGTCCGATTCCTTTTTCACGTCCTCGATGAACGGCTGCTCGTCGCACACGCCCATCGTCAGGTAAAGGAACTTGCTGTAGTTCTTGCTCCAGTCGCCCAGGCTTTCGAGGATGAAGTCGGCGTTCTCTTTGCCGTACTTTTCGACCATCTGCTCGTAGGACTCGGCCAGGCCGAGCTTGCCCATCACTCCGCGTTTGCCGTAGGCGGGCTCGGCGTATTTGCCGTCGCCGTAGAGGTTCCGCTCGCACCAGCCGGTGGTCATGTAATAGGTGCCCGGGTGGGCGTCGAAGTACTCCTTGTAGCCGTCGCGCGAGCCGAAAAAGAACGTGATGCAGTCGTGCGCCCGCGGGATCACCAGCGGCAGCCTTCCGGCGCGAATGCCCGTCAGGCCGTCGTTGCACCGCGCGTACCCCATCAGGATCGCCTCGTACCCCGCCTGCGTGTCGGCATCGGCGGCGGCGATGGTCGCCTGGATCTTCGTCTGCATGTCCGCCCGCTCCAGATCGTGCAGGCCCTTCCGCAAAAACTCCACGTCCACCTGGTTAGGCCCCGTCGCCGCCAGGTAGCACGCCTCACGATAAACGATCTCGCAACCGATAAATTTGAATTTCCGCGGCATGGTGCTCCGTTGATTCGTTAACTGGTTAATTCGTTAACTCGTTGACTGGTTGATTCGTTGACTGGGCTTCTTGTCCTTGGCTAACGCCTTGATTCCTCGCTCTTGCCGTTGCCGTTTCTTCAATCCGCAATCCGCAATCCGCAATTCATTTCTTCAAATAGGTCATCTGGTGGAACGGCTCGTCGCCCATGTACAGGATCAGCAGTTTGCCTTCATCGGCCAGGCGGAATCGGCACAGCAGCGATTGGTTCTGAACCTTGAGCAGTCCCTGGTAGAGTCCCGGCCGGATCGCCGTGACCGACCCGCTGGCGCCGGCGGCGGGGACGCTGATGTCGAATCCGTCCTTGCCTTGGCGGACATCGAGGGTCTGGTTGGGCGCGTTCTGCACCGCCGCCATGACGGGGTTTCGCAGCACCGGTTGAAGGTTTCGCGGAGGCTTCTCGACAAACGTGCCCACGATCGCCTCGGCGGGCAGTTCCTTGGGCGCCGAGGGCAGGTCCACCATCGCCTCGGCCGAACGAATGGACAGGCGGACGCGGGGCAGGGTCGTGGGCACCACGAACAGCAGCGTCATCGTCTGCGACGCGCCCGGCTCGATAGTATACGACCGCTTTATTGCCTGAACGGGCACCACCGTCTTGCCCTCCGCCACCGCGCCCAGGGAGGACGAAAGCTGTTTGTCGCCGTCGGCCAGGAAGGGGACGTCCGAAGCCAGCAGCAGCTTTTCCCCCTTGGCCGGGACCGTGACCGTCATCGCGATCTTGACGTACACCTGGTCCGCCGGGGCCGGAAAATAACCGTCCACGGCGAACAGGCTGGCGCTGACCGAGTCCACTTTGATTGCGGGCGGCTCGGCAGAAAACGCCGGCGCGTTGGCTGGCGGCGGAGCGACGTTCTGGGAAGGAAGCGGCGCGGGGGCGTTGGCCGGCGCGGGAGTGCCCGAGGGCCCCAGCAACGCCATCAACTTGTGGCCCAATTCCGGTTTGGCGATCATGACGCCCACCCCGCAGGCCACGATCAGCCCCAGCAGGATGAACACCGCCAGCGCCGGGCCTCGTTTCCCGGCGACTCGCTGACCGCCGGGCCTGGGCTGAGGTTTCGCGGGAGTCGCCGGAACTTGGCCCGCGGGCGCGGCGGCGGGCACAGTGGCCGGCGCCGAAGAGCCCAGGTCAACGGGCGCCGTGGCGGCGGATTCCTCGGGCGCTTGGGTCGCCGCGACGAACGGTGCGGCGGTCCGTGCGGCCGCCGGCGCGGGAGGGGGAAAGACGACCGGCTTGGAGGACGCAGAGTCCTCAGGCGCTTCGGTCGGCGCGACGAACGGTTTGGCCGTCTCGGCGGACGGCGCAGGAGCGGGAAAGACGACCGGCTCGGCGGCGATCTCGAATTCCGGCTCGGCGAACGGCTCGTCGAACGGCGCCGCGGCCCGCTCGGACGCCCGCGGGCCCAGGTCAACGGGCGCTTCGCTTTCATCCTGCTCGACGACTTCTTCGTCCAGTTGCTCGAACTCCTCCACGTCGCCGATGCTCTTCATCGCAGCCAGTTGCTTTTCCTGGTCGCCGTCGGGGTACGGAATGAGAATCCGGGTTCCGCAGGCGGGGCACTTGGCCTTTTTCCCCGCAAACCTGGCGCCGACGGAAATGCCCTTGCCGCACTTCCCGCAAACCACTCGGATTCGCTTGGACATGGACTGCCTGGCCACGTCGGCGAACCCTTCGCCCCCGTCGTCGGGCGGCGAAGCGGCGCGGGACCTGGTTTGGGACGGCCCGCCCGGCGCTTGGCCGACCTCGGCGGGCAGGTCCGAAAACCCGCCGAAGAACGGCACCGAGATTTCGTGTCCGCAATGGGGGCAGGTATACTTTTCGCCGGCCAGGGAGTCGTCGACCTGAAGCGTCTGCCTGCATTGTCCGCAAAGTAACTGCATGTATTTCTTATCCGACTAACCGGAACTTCAACAGCCCAGGAATTTCATTATTTCTTCCGTTGTGGATGGCGGCCATCCCTGGCCGACATCTCCGGACGCGGCGACCAAGGATGGCCGCCGCGCAAAAAATCAAAGGTGGCCGCCGCGCATAAATCCTGCCTCTTCACCGTTCAATCGTCAATCGTAAATTGTCAATGGTGCTGCTCCCCTGCCGTGGGCCGGTAGCGTTGGGCAATCGGCATTCGCCTGCCCGTGCCGAACGCTCGCGCGGTCACCTTGAGCACGGGGGCGGCCTGCTTTCGCTTGTACTCGCTGTAGTCTACCAGACGGACGACGTAGTTTACCACAGCGGGCTCGAAACCTTCT
>CAZYDC010000501.1:0-3923 GCA_964646065.1 uncultured Planctomycetaceae bacterium
AGAGCGTGGCGCGTAGAGCGTAGGGCGTAACAGCGAAGAAACAGCAACAGCAAAGAAACAGCGAACCGCAGAATGTCGAGCAATCGAACGGCGAATGCAGAAGTGCAGACTTGGGATTCCGACTCTGTACTTCGTCATTCTGCGGTTCGAGTGCTCGATATTCTGCGGTTCGCTGTTTCTTTGCCGTTTCGTTGTTACCGCCTACGGGCCACGGCCCACGGCCTACGCTGTTTCTCAATTGCATTGACCGGGGGCAGGGATAGAATGAGTTTCGTGGGCGGTTGAGTATGTTTGTGGACAGGTTCAAACGCCAAAGGAGCCACGCATGAGTCAGTTTCCGCTTTTGCAGCCGAGCAAGTCCTACGCCGAACCGGCGGGACAACATGTTTCGCTGGGCAGGTCGCTGCGGTTCATCATTTTCATTGTCCCGGTGGGCATCGTCGGCCTGATGCTGTTCATGTCGCTGCATGGCCATTTGGAGGGCAAGCGCGTCGAGCCGCCGACGGGACTGCTTCTCCTGTTCGCCGCGACCATCCTTGTGATGGCCTTCGTGGTCTGCGGCATTCGCGTGGCCGCCCAGTGGGAGCGCGGCGTGGTTCTGCGGCTGGGAAAGTATTACGGCGCCAAGGGTCCGGGCGTGATATTCATCGTGCCGATCCTCGATTACGTGCGGTTCGTGGACACCCGCATTCTGGCCTTGAACATCCCCAGCCAGAAGGTCATCACCAAGGACAACGTTCCGGCGTCTGTGGACGGGGCGCTGTTCTTCATGGTCAGCGACGCGGGCAAGGCGGTCACGGCGATCCAGGATTATCAGTTCGCGATTTCGCAGTACGCCCAGGCCAGTCTGCGCGACGTGGTGGGGCGGATGAGCCTCGACTCGCTGCTGAGCGAGCGCGAGCAAATCCAGGACGAGATCAAGACGGCCGTCGAGGAACGCATCCACGCCTGGGGCATTCACGTGGATTCGATCCGGCTGCTGGACATCGAAATGCCCGAGGAACTCAAGCGGATGATGTCGCGGCAGGCGTCGGCGGAGCGGGAGAAGCGGGCCACCATCACCAAGGCCGAGGGCGACAAAATCGCCGCGATTAACCTGTCCGCGGCCGCCGAGACGATGATCAAGAGCCCCGGCGCCATGCAACTGCGGACGCTCCAGACCATCGACGGCTTGGGCTCCGGCCCGGCCAACACCGTCGTGCTCTTCCCCATCGAACTGGGCGAGACCATCGAGAAACTCCACGGAATGCTCAAGACGCTGCCCAAGGCGGCAAGTGATTGACGATTGACGATTGGAAGAAAGTCGCCGGTTCGGTCTTTCCGTTCGATCGTCAATCGTAAATCGTCAATCGTAAATCGAGGAACCCAACATGAACTTTGAAGACCAGCTTTCGTTTTATCCCTACGGCACCCAGTATCATCGCGCCCCGACGCCCTTGCCCCAGGAGTGGGCCGGGGATCTGGCGGAAATCGCCCGGTGCGGTTACACGCACGTGCAGTTCCGGCCGCAATGGCGATGGCACGAGCGCGTCCGCGGACAGCGGGTCTGGAGCGACCTGGACCAGCTCTTCGACCTGGCGGCGGCGAACAAGCTTCGCGTCGTGCTCAAACCGTTCCTGGAGACGGCGCCCGACTGGGTGTTCGCGGACCTGGGCGGCACGCGGATCGGGTTCCACGGCACGCCGATCGAGCCGTTCGCGCACGGGGCGTGTTACGTCGGCGGTTGGTGGCCGTGCTTTGACAACCCGGCTGTGCGGGCGGCCGCCGGCGACTTCGCCTGCGAGATGATTCATCGGTACCACACGCATCCGGCGTTGTGGTTTTACGACGCGTGGAACGAGCCTCGCAGTTGGCCGATGGGCCAGTGCCACTGCTCGCATTCGCAGGCGTCGTACCGGCAATGGTTGCGCGAGCGGTTCGGCACGGTCGAGAAGCTCAACGAATTCCTGGGCAAGGCCTGGACCTCGTTCGACCTGATCCGCGCGCCCGAAGGGGCCGACGACTTCGCGGAGATGTTCCTCTGGCGGCAGTGGTGCGCCTGGACGGTGGGGGACAAGGTGGGCCTGGTGGCCAAGGCCATTCGCAGCCAGGATCCCAAGGCGTTCGTGATGGTCCACGTGGGCGGCTCGAACATTATTCAGGACACGGGTCAGGACATCGGCGACGACTTCCAGGTGGCCGCGCGGACGGACCGGTTCGGCACGTCGATGGGGGTTTCGCTGCACCCGCGCACGCCGATGGAGATCGCCGGCGGCGACCTGCAATCGGACTGGGTGCGGCGGGTCGATCCGAGCTACTGGTGCCACGAGTTCTACCCGAATCACGGCATGTGGTCGCCCCCGCCCCAGCCCGCCACGCTGCGGCGGCTGGTGTGGCTGGCCATCGCCGGCGGCGCCAGCGGGTTCACCTACTGGCAGTACCGATCGGAACGCGTGGGCAACGAATCCAACGGGTTCGGCATGCGCGAGATCGACGGTTCGCCCACCCTTCGCAGCCGGGTGACGGATGAAATTGCCGCCGTGATCCGCAAGCACGGAAAGGCACTGGTCGGGGCGCGGCGAATCGCTTCCGACGTCGCGATCCTCTACGACCGGCCGTCCGACATGATCCTGCGGATCCAGGAAATGAAAACCTGGTCGCAGGACCTCATGGACGAACCGTGCCACTGGAGCGCGCACAAGAAGGCCGTCCACGCCGCGCACGCGATGTATCTGCACAGCGGACACACGGTGGATTGGGTCGTGCCCGGCGACGACCTTGCCGGCCGGCGGCTGCTGCACGTCAGCGCGATGGAGATGGTGGACGAGGCGGCGGCCCAGTGGTTGCGGCAATACGTGCGGGGCGGCGGGACGTTGATCGTCGAGATGCCCTTCGCCTGCCGCGACGCGAACACCTGGGTCAGTATGCGCAGGCCCAAACACGGGCTGGAAGACCTGCTGGGCTGCCGCGAACGGGAACGCGTCTGCACCGACGCGATGTCGCCGCTGCCCGTGGCGAAGTTTGAAACCGGCGGCGAGTTGGAGGCCTCCCGGTGGCGCACTACGCTGGAGCCGCAGGGCGGAAAGATCATCGCGCGCTGGGCCGACGGTTCGGCCGCCGCGGTCGAAAACGTGTACGGCAAGGGCAAGGTCCTCTGCCTGGGCGCGAACCTGACGCTGGCCTGCTGGGCCAAGTGGGACGCGGCAAAGCTCGGAATCTTCGAGGGCCTGCTGGGCCGGGCGGGCGTCCCCTGCGACACGCAAAGCCCCTGGGTGCGCCGCCGCCGAGGCCCCGACGGCGAGGTGTGGTTCGTCCTGAACGTGTACGACCACGTCGCGACGCTCCAATTGCCCGCCGCGCCCAAAGAGGTGTGGGTCAGCCCCGACGGTTCGCTCCAGGGCCTGCGCCTGACCCTGCCGCCCGGCGAAACCTGGGTGGCCCAAATGCCCCTCTGCCCCGGGTAGAATAAGGGTCGCCATGCTACCCTTGCGAAGAAAACTCGCGGCGGGCGCGAATTTTCTGTCAAATCCACTTGCAAATTGTCCGGCGAGCGGGCAATATGATAGGTGATCCAGCTACGGAGTCAGACAGGACTGGTAAGCCCCTACGGGGCTTTTTGTGAAATAGCGATACAGGTGCTGCGCATCCTCGGCAATCCGTAAAACACTGGGGAATAGTGTAACGGCAGCACAACTGACTCTGGATCAGTTAGTCTAGGTTCAAATCCTAGTTCCCCAGTTGCACGAAAGGGCCTGTAAGACAAGAACTTACAGGCCCTTTCCATTTGAACTTGCCCAAAAAACACTGGTTTTTCGATGGTTACTGTCATTCCATATCGAGAAAACAAGGCTTTCACGAGAGCAATCGGTGGCTGTCTTGGCTCCAGTACCTAACCCGCATATTTCATCCTTCTAGCTGAGTGGGTCGAGTTGACGATTTGGGGG
>CAZYDC010000502.1:0-3881 GCA_964646065.1 uncultured Planctomycetaceae bacterium
GCTGTTGCTGTTGCTGTTGCTGTTGCTGTTGCTGTTGCTGTTGCTGTTGCTGTTGCTGTTGGTGTAATTCTTGTTCTTATTCCAAACGAGAAGAAGGAGAAGAAGAAAGAGAAGAAGGAGAAGAAGAAGCAACAGACACGGGCGGGACGCCCGTGATACTCATGGGCAGGATGCCCATGCTACGTAGCGACGTTTCCTCGGACGATCCCGGGGGCGATCGTCAGCGGAAAACACCGCATCCCCGTGAATGCCCGCACGATCTTCTGCATCGCCTGTTCGCGGTCGCCCCGGCTGCGCGCGACCATCTGGGCCGTCCCGTCCCCCTGGCTGCCCACGCCCTTGCCGCCGTACACGTGAGCGGCAATCTCCTTCAACGCCAGCACCTCGTGCAACAGCGGGCCCGCCAGTTCCGTCGGGCTTTGCGGGGCCACCGACTCGTCGAATGTCTCCTGCGCCTGCCGCATGAGTTCTCCCAACCGCCGGGCGTCGCCGGTTTTCAGCGCGCTGTAGGCCTGGCGGATAATCTGCTCGTTGCTTTCCCCCAGGGCGCGCTGAAGCGCGGCGTTTCGGACATAGCCGCCTTGCAGGTCGCAAAGGATTTTGACCGTGTCTTTGCGCCCGGCAAGGTCCACGAAGAACATGAAAAACTCGCCGCCGGGCATCACCGGCTCGACGCGAACGCTGTGATCTTTCTGAAAGGTCAGCAGCACGGGCATCTTGCCGTAAATGCAGGCCTGGTCCATTCGCCCGCACTCGCTTCCGGTGAGTTTCTCGCCCTGGTACGCCGCTTCCATCAACTCGTGCGGAAACATGCCCAGGCGATAGACCTGATTGAACGCCTCCGCCACCAGGATGCACACGGCCGCCGAGCTCGATACGCCTTTTTGCAGGGGCAGGTCCATGGCGGTGATGCGAATTTCCATTCCGCCGGCGACGCCCGAGGCGGCGATGAACTGGCAGGCCACCCCGGCGCAGTAGCGAAAGAATTCGTTCTTGTCTCGCGCCGCCGCCAGCAGCGAGGGCTTGTCCCAGGCGCATTCCATCTGCCGCGAGCGTTTGGGCGAAACTTCGTCCCGGGCGCCCTGGTCCCACACGAGCGTGGACACGACGAACTTGTCCGAGGCCTTGACGGTGGCCTGGAGGCCCTGGTCGGTGCCGATCACCAGGCAAAAACCCTTGTGAATACCGTGCTCCGCCGCCCAGTCGCTGTGCTCCCCCAGCAGGCACAATCGTCCGGGGATGAACAAACGGACGCTTTCCTTGATGGTCATTTCAGTCCCTGGTCCAGATAGGGCAGCGAAGCCCGCATGAAGTTCATGGCCCTTTGGCGGGCATCGTCGATGTCCGTCGAGATCGGCGTGGAAATGCGAATGAGCGCGCCACTGGCGCCGCCGCCGAAGAGCCGGCTCTTGAAGAACAGCCACACCTGCTGCCAGGCGAACCGTTGAGTGTAGCCCTGGCCGTACTTGAACGTGTAAATGTAGTAATACGAAACCCCGCCATGCTGCTGGACGACCAGTTCCCGGCACGCGACGTCCTTCATGCCGTGAATTCCATCCAGCGTCACGTCGCGGGAGTCGGTGATGTTGCCTCCTCCGGCCGTCAGGCACAGCTCCGGCGGATGCGAACTGGCCGGATTGTCCTTGCTGAAAACGATGCAGATGTCCACCGGCCGGTCCAGCCCGCTGTACTGCCGGTAGAGGTAGTCGCGAGTGTTGAGCATCAGCAGGGTGTTTTCGTCCAGGGTCATGTCGCTGCTGCTCAGTTGCGTTTGGCCGACGGTGAACTGCGGCGGCAGCGCGCTGGCGGCTTGCTTCTGGATTCGCATCGGGGGGGGTTCGCGGTCCAGCCACCAGGCCGCCGAACCGCACAACAGCCCCACCAGCGCCAGCACCAGCAGAGGCCAGGCGCCGGTCCGAAGGAACAGGTTCCGATGGCTCTTGTCGCCCTTGGGAAGCAGGTCCGCCAGCAACGGGGCAATGGTCATGGGCCTGCCCGCCCATCGGTGAGCGGCCAGCACCAGCTTCTCCAGAGCGAACATCATCAGGAACGCCAGAGCGAACACCACCGGGCCCGAATCCTCGTGATAGGCGCCGGTGGCCGTCTTGACGCCCCAGAACTCGGCCACCACGATGATGCTGGTGATTCGCAAGGTGTTGGCCACCAGGGCCACGGGGATCGTCGCCGCAAAAAGCCCCACCCGCCAGGCGCCCTGCCCAAAGCAGGCGACCACGAGCCCGGCGACCAAAGGCAGGAGGCTCAGGAACCGCCATTTCAGGCTGACCGGCAGCACGCAAACGACCAGCGCCAGCATCGCACAGAACGTCAGGGCGGTCAGGGCCGACGAACTCAACCTCGGACGGATGTTCCGCCAGGCGAGCGAGGGAATCTCCGGCAATCGGCAGACGTAGGTGTAGGCCGCGCCAAAGGCCAGCAGGCTGATGAGGGTCCGCAGGCCGCTGCAAACGTCGGCGACCGTCATGGGCTGCTTGTCACTGGCCAGAAGGATGTTGGCGCCGAGCTGTTCGGTCATGATGCCCATGAAATTGGCCAATCGGACGCCCCACTCGGTGGCGGCCAACTTCAGCGCCAGGTTCACGTCGGCGATGATCCACATCGGCAGCGGGATCATGAAGAACAGGAACGCGATGGGGAACCACAGTTTGCCCAGGGCCTGGCGGCCCCAGAATCTCAGCACGATGGCCCCCAGCAAGGCGATCCAGGCGATGCCGTTAATGACCGTCGATCCGACCACGCAGCCGAACAGGTAGAATAGAATCGCCGCCAGAATGGTCAGGTTGCCCCACAGCACGTCGGGCTTCACCGCGATCTTCACGCGGCGGATCATGAAAAGCATCGCGCCCGCGCTGACCAGCAGGATCAGCGGGCCATGCGTGTAGTAGCTGTCCCCGTCGGTGAACCGATGATAGAGGCTCAGGTCCATGCGTTGCCACGCCTGGAACCAGGCGAACCACATCCTGGAAATGACATGGCTGAACATCAGGATCAAGGCCGAGGCCAGCGCGATCCATAGCGCGACCTTCCTGGCCTTGGCGGCGGAGTCCACTTGTGTCATCGTTGTTTCCATGAGACGTAATCCCACCAGGACTGCATCATATCAGCCTGGAATTTTTTTTCCACCGGGTCCAAGTTCAATGGCACGCGCAAAAGCGGCCGTCAGGAGTTGGTAGTATTTTTCGGGCGAGTACTGACTCAGGGCTTTGCCCCGGCCGGCCGAGCCCATGCGCCGGCAGGCGTCGGGGCTGTCCCACAGTTGCCTGATCTTCGCGGCCAGGTCCGAGGCGTCCCCCGGCTGGGACAACAGCCCGGTCACGCCGTCTTCCACGATCTCCGGCAGGCCGCCGATGCGGCTGGCGACCACAGGCCTGCCGTGCAGCATGGCCTCGGGAAGGATCATGGGAAACCCTTCATACCACACGCTGGGCAGCACGATCAATCGGGCCTGCCGGTAGAACTCGGACAGGTCCTTCCCGCCCAGGTGGCCCAGGAACTCCACGTTCGGCGGCGCGCCCCGGGTCAGGCCCGAAGACGGATCACAGTCGCCCGCGATCTTGAAAGGCACGTCGGGCAGCAAGCGTGCGGCCTCTCGAAGCGTTTCGATGCCCTTCTCGGGACTGACTCTGCCGACGAAGCCGACGTAAGAGCCCAGCGCGTCGGAGGCGGCGATCCCCTCCCCGGCCGCCATGTTGGGCACCACCACAATGCGGTCGGCGGGGTAACCTTCGTCGATCAGTATCCGCCGCTGAAATTCCGTCAGGGCGGCGTACATCGTCACGTTGGCCAGGAACGAACGCCGCCTGCGAGCCGCCCAATTCCGAAGGGCGTATCCCAAGCTCTTGGGAATGCTGCCCTGGCAGTTC
>CAZYDC010000503.1:0-3879 GCA_964646065.1 uncultured Planctomycetaceae bacterium
CCTCTCTTGACGGAAAGCCGATAAGATGTAGCATAAGTTACAAGTTAGCGGCCACGAAAGAAGAAGAAGCATACGTGGCAACTTGTGACAAGGTAAAGCGTATGAGTAGAGTGGACCCCCCCGGAGATAGCATCTCCGGGCCGACGCCCCCGAAAGGGGGCGTTTCTTTTTGGCAAGGTAACTCACCAAGACCCTCTTGTCGGAGACGTTTGCCGTTTGCGTTTTGCCCGCGTGTTGCGATAATTGGCGCATGAGTCAGACGCCCTCACAGGAACTTCAGGACCGCCAGCGCAAGGAGCGCGAGCACTTTTTCGGCTCGGCGAAGATCGTCGCCGGGCTGACGCTGCTGTCGCGCGTGCTGGGGATGTTCCGCGACATGACGATCCTGTGGCTGGGGGCCACGTGGCAGACGGAATCTTTCCAGTTTGCGTTCCAACTGCCCAACCTGTTTCGCCGGCTTTTCGGGGAGGGGGCGTTGTCCGCGGCGTTCGTGCCGGTGTTCACGGAGATTTCGGAAAAAGGCGGGCCGGAAAAGGCGCGAAAACTGCTCGCCAACGCGTTGGGCCTGCTCGCGGTGCTTCTTGTGGTCCTCATGGTTCTGGTCCAGGCGGCCCTGTTGATATGGCTGGCGTTTTCCCCGCCGGGTCGGCAGGACCGCCAGTTCCTGGTCATGCTGACCAGCATCATGCTGCCGTACATGTTTTTCGTGTGCATGTTGGCGCTGGCGTCGGCGGCGCTGAACTGCCGCGGGCATTTCCTCTATCCCGCCTTCGCGCCGATCATGCTGAACCTCTGCATGATCGCGGCCGACGGCGTGGCGACGTTCTTCTGGGACGACTCCCATCCGGCGCAGTTGATTTCGATCTCGGCCAGCGTGACCCTCGCGGGCGTGGTGCAGTTGGGCGGCGTGCTTTGGCTGCTCCGGCGCAGCGGCATGGGCTGGGCGCCCAGCCTCAAGCCGATCCAGGAAGGCGTGGGAAAGGTCCTTCGTCTCATGGCTCCGGCCCTGGTGGTTTTCGGCTTCCTCCAGTTCTCCAGCTTCTTCGACTCCTCGGCCTGCCTGTTTTTCTCCAGCAACAAGTTCAGCGGGCCGACATTTCAACTGTTCGGTTACGAGTTGCATCGTCCGCTGGCCGAGGGTTCGCTGGTGCGGCTGGTGGCCGCTCAGCGGCTGTACCAATTGCCCATGGGGGTTTTCGCGATCTCACTGGGGACGGTCGTTTTCCCGCTTTTGAGCCGGTACGCCGCCCGCAACGACATGGTCAACTTCCGCGACAGCCTCAACCGCGCTCTGCGGCTGGCCATGATGGAAGGCATCGCCACCGGCGTGGGCCTGTTCGTCCTGGCCGGGCCCATCATCAAGCTCATCTATCGCCACCGCGACTTCACGGCCGACGACGCCCAGCAAGCCTCCTTCATTCTGCGGATGTTCGTCATGGGGATGTGGGCCTACTGCTCGTATCAGATCCTCACGCGAACCTTCTATTCGCTCAAGGATTCCAAGACGCCCCTGCGAGTGACCTGCTGCTTCGCGGCCGTCTACATGATGACCGTTTGCTGCCTGGTGTGGATCAAGCCTCTGGGGGCCGGCGCGTTCGGCCTGACGCAGTCGATGACGTTCTCCGTGAACGTGCTGGTGTTGATGTACATCCTGCATCGGCGGCTGGGCAAGATCGGAGGGCGGAAGATTTTCCTTAGCGCACTCCGCTCGCTGGCGTGCGCGGGCATTATGGCCGCCGTACTGTTTTGGCTGCTGGCCGAGATGACTGGGCAGGAGCAGACCGTGATCCCCGGGCTGCCGGCCGTCGGCCCGCTGCTCAGGCCGTCGCTGGGGCTGGGACACTTTTCCAACCTGGCGATTGTGTGCATTACCGTGCCGGCGGGCGCCGTGGTATTCATGCTGTCGGCCTGGCTGCTCCGCGCACCGGAAATGAAGGAACTCTTTAGCGGGATGTTGGAGAAATTGCGGAAGAAGAAAACAATGTAATCGGGTAATCGGTAATCAGTAATCGGTGCGGACCAGGGAAGACATGCCCGCGCAGACTTGGGCATGGCACCCCCGATTACTGATTACGGATTACCGATTACACCGTGTTGGAGCATCAGTCATGCTATTTCAGACGCCTTTGCCTTCGGAATACACAACGCTCGAAGCGAGCGACATTCACGCCCGCATCGCCGCGCGGAAGTTGCAGCTTGGGCCTGCGCTGTGCATTTTGGGGCACCACTATCAGAGCGATGACGTGATCCAATATGCCGATTTCGTCGGCGACAGTTTGAAGCTCTCGCAGCAGGCGGCGTCGCGGTCGGACGCGAGGTTCATCGTGTTTTGCGGCGTGCATTTCATGGCCGAGTCTGCCGACATCCTTTCGCAAGGCCGGGCGGCCGTCATCCTGCCGCACATGATGGCCGGGTGCGGCATGGCCGACCTTGCCCAGGACGACGCGGTGGCCCTGGCGATCGACGAACTGCGGCAGCTTGCGGGCGGGGCGAAGATCGTGCCGATCACCTACGTCAACTCGACGGCGGCCATCAAGGCCATCACCGCCCGCGCGGGCGGCGCGTGCTGCACCTCCAGCAACGTGCGAAGCGTTTGCGCCTGGGCCTTCGCGCCGGCGGACCAGGGAGCGGCGGCCGACAAAATCCTGGCCGTCCCCGACCGGCACCTGGGCATGAACACCGCCGTGGCCATGGGTTTCGCCCTCGACCAGTGCGTGCTGTACGATCCGGCCCTCTACCACGGCGGCTTGGCCGAGGCGGACGTTCGGCGGGCCAGGTTTATTTTGTGGAAAGGCCAGTGCTACGTTCACCAGCGGTTCACCACGCGGCAGGTGCAGGCCGTGCGCGAGGCGCATCCGGGCATCCGCGTGATGGTCCACCCGGAGTGCCCGCGCGAGGTCGTCGCCCTGGCCGACGCCAGCGGCAGCACCGAGCAGATCATCCGCACCGTCACCGCCGCGCCCCCCGGCAGCGCCTGGGCCATCGGCACCGAGAGCAATCTCGTCAACCGCCTGGCCAAGCGGCTGCCCGACCGTTTCATCCGCACGCTGGGCGACACGGCCGCCCTGTGCATCCAAATGGCCCGCATCGACCCGGTCCACCTGCTGTGGGTTTTGGACCACCTGGCCGAGGGCAAGATCGTCAACCAAATCAAAGTGCCCGCGCCCGTCGCCGCCGACGCCCGGAGGGCGCTGGAGCGAATGATCGCGATCACACCGTAGCATGGGCATCTTGCCCATGAGTCCCACGGGCGTCCCGCCCGTGGTTTTGCTTTTTGTGTTGTTGCGTTTTGGCCAAAGATGAAACAAAGCAAACGGCAACCACGCCCGTACGGGCGTGAGACTCATGGGCGGGACGCCCATGCTACGTCAAGATGCTTCCCTATTTCCCGCTTGCCCTTCGCCGCTGGCGGTGTTAAAAAAATACCAGTTCCTTGCCGGCAACAGGGAACCAAACGCGTGTGAGGGGCGTCGAATACGGTAGCAGGGTTGCAGGATATCCGACCATTGGCCCGCCTGCGCGGGGCTTTCCACTCCGGATCGCCCGCCGGGCGGAACCGCCTTACGGCGGCACTACGAACGTTAGGAGCCAACGCATGAGCAAGCGCACACCTTCCCAGCGGACCCCGATCTCGATCCGTGGCCCGGTCATCGTCCTGGCCATTCTGTCGCCGCTGGTCGCGCAGAGCACGCAGCCGGCCTCGGCGCCCAGCAAGATATACGTGCCCTACGACCAACTCAAGAAGGTGCTCGACAGCGAAAAGCAGGGCGTGTTCCTGCCGTATGACGACTTCAACAAGATGTGGAAGGCGGCGCAGGGCGCGCCGGCCGCCGTGGAGGCGGCGCCCATGCCTTACCTCATCAGCACCGCGCGGTTCTC
>CAZYDC010000504.1:0-3865 GCA_964646065.1 uncultured Planctomycetaceae bacterium
CCGCGCCGGCCTGCCGGCCCCAAGGCTCGTCACGACGGGGGCGTGAACGGTTACCTTTTTTGTTCTCTCTGCGTTCTTTGCGTCTCTGCGGTGAACTCTTTGTTGTTCTATTCGGACATATCGAAGATCTTCTGTCCCGCGGCGGCGATGTCCTCTGCCGCCAGGCTGACCTGGGCCAGGATTTCTTCGGGCGTCTTGGCGCTCTTGGGGATTTTCTGCACGTACATCGGGTGGACGGTGACGCCCAGGTCGCTCTGTGCGGCGGCGGCGCAGATTTCATCGGCGATCCCGCCGACGTAGTTGTCCTCGACCACGATGATCTGTCCTCGGCAGTCGTCGCCGATTTGCAGGATCTCGTCGGTGGACAGCGGCATGGAGTAGGCGTCGATCAGGCTGGGGCGCAGGCCGGACTTTTCTTCCAGCATCGCGGCGGCCTTCATGGCCACGTGAACCATGTAACCGCTGGCGACGATGGCCATGTCCTCGCCGTCGATGAGGTGCTTGAACCCGCCGACGGTGAAGTCCTCGTCCTGGTCATAGATGAACGGCACGTCGGGGCGGTGGGTCCGCATGTAGCACAGCCCGTCGAGGTTGGCCATCAGTTCGGTGAGCTTGAAGGCGCTGACGGCGTCGGAGGGCTGGAAGAACCGCAGCACGGGGCTGCCGTCGGCCCGCTTGGCGTGGCACAGGGCCCGCATGAAGGCCAGGTCGGTCAGGGCCATTTGGCTGGGTCCGTCGGCCGCCAGCGAGATGCCCGCGTGGCTGCCGCAGACCTTCAGGTTGGCGTTGGTGATGCTGGCCATTTCGAGCTGGTCGTATCCGCGAGTGATGAACTTGGCGAAGCTGGAGACGAACGGAATTTTTCCGCCCGCCGCCAGGCCGACGCCCGCGGAGATCATGTTCTGCTCGGCGATCCGGGCCTCGAAGTACCGCTCGGGATATTTCTTGGCGAAGAAGTCGGCGAAGGTGGAGTTCTTGACGTCGCCGTCCATCGCGGTGATTCGCGAATCGACGCCGATGGCCGCCAGCGCGATGCCGTAGGCCTTGCGGGTGGAAAGCTTGCTCGTGGCCAGGGCCTTTTCCTGCCCCGCGGCCTTGAGGGCGTCGGCGAACGAACCGCCGGTGATCTGCACGTACTGTTCGGTCTGGGCGACGGCGGTGGGCTTTTGCAGGTGGGCGGCCGGCGTGTCGGCCTCGGTGGCCACGCCCAGTTCGGCGGCCTTGGCGTCCAGGTCGGCGTACGCCTGCGCGAGTTGCGACTCCTCCAGCGGCTTGCCGTGAGAGGTGGGCTTCTGAAGCTCGGCCACGCCCCAGCCCTTGATGGTGTTGGCGACGATGGCGACCGGTTTGTCCGTCGCCGGGGCCGTCAGGGCGGCAAAAATCTGATCGAAATCGTGGCCGTCGATGACCCGCACGTCGAAGCCGAACGCGGTAAGCTTGCGCTCCAGCGACGCGGAGGATTGCTGCGGGCTGACAAAATCGCTCTGGGCCAGTTTGTTGCAGTTGAAGATCGCGCGGACGGCCGTGAGCTTGTGATCGACGATGAAATCCAGGGCTTCCCAGATCTGCCCTTCGCGGCTTTCGCCATCGCCGCAGATGCAGAAGATGGTCTTGTTGGAGTTGTTCAACCGCGCGGCGCAGGCCAAGCCAGCCGCCGCGGACAGTCCTTGTCCCAGCGAGCCGGTGGCCGCGTCGAAGAACGCAAAGCCCAGCGCCGGGTTGGGGTGTCCGTCCAGGACGCTCTTGTCCTCGCGGAGCGCCAGCGCGTCGTCGAACTTCAGTCCCCAGGGTTTGTCGGGCGTGCCGACCACTCCGTCCAGGTCGCAGTACGCGGCGTAGACGGCGGGCACGGCGTGGCCTTCGGAAAGCACCAGGCGGTCGGCGCCGGTGTTCCAGGGGTTCTTGGGGTCGTAGCGCATGGCGCGATACATCAGCGCCGTCACCAGGTGCAGGATCGACAGGGAGCTGGACGGATGCCCGCTGCCGGCCTTGGTGCACATCTTCACTACCTGCTTACCGAGCGTGATGACCTTTCGATCCAGGTCCTTATACTGTCCCATTCGTTTCTCCAATAAAGAAAATGCCCAGGGTCTTGGGCAAAAGTCAAGATACCCTATCCAAACACGTTCAGTAAATCAAGACGAAAGCGAGAATAAGACCGGTTCTCTTTTGTGTCGCTTCCTTTGGAGGATCCGCACCGTCGGACCCTCACGGAAATTCTAGGCGCTTCCACCTTGAAGGCAAAGGATGATTTTGTCGGTTTTCGAGAAACGGCATGAATGAACCACGAAGGACACGAAGAACACGAAGTAAGAAGCAAAGAACCAGAATTTGTCTTCGCTGTTTTTCCTTCGTGTTCTTCGTGCCCTTCGTGGTGGGTGCTGTTTCTTTTTTTGTCGGGGGCTCTTATAATCCCTACAGATTGATGGCCGGTAAAATTCAAGGCATCCTGTTCGACCTGGGCGACACCATCCTGGATTTCGGGACGGTGGACGTGCTGGGCAAGTTCGAGGCTGGCGCCAACCTGGCGTACCAGTACCTGGTGGAGCTGCGCCAGCCCATGCCGAGTTTCGCCTCGTTTCATCGGCGGCAACTTTGGGCCTTCCGCTGGAATTATTTCAAGAGCCGCTTCACCGGCAGGGAATTCAACACGCTGGATATCCTGGGCCAATTGTGCCTGAGAATGGGCCACGACCTCAGCCAGGAGCAGATGCTCGAACTGGCCTGGCGGTTCTACCAGCCGCTGGCCAGGCAGGCGACCGTGGAAGCCGGAACGCGGGAACTGCTGGAGGAATTGACCGCAAGCGGCCTGCGGCTGGGGCTGGTCAGCAACACCTTCGTGCCCGGACAGACGCTGGACCGTCACCTGGCGGAATCGAAACTGCTGGACCTGCTGCCGGTGAGGATTTACTCCTGCGACGCGATCCACCGCAAGCCCAGCCCGGAAATTTTCCAAATGGCGCTGCGGCAGACCCAACTGGAGCCCGGACAAACCCTCTTCGTGGGCGACAGCCTGGAGGCGGACATCGAGGGCGCCAACCTGGCGGGCATGATCAGCGTGCTCAAGGATCCGCAGGACCGGCACAGGCATTCCAAGATCCAACCCCGTCACCGCATTCACCACCTGGCTGAGCTGCGGGAAATCCTCAGGCAGTACAACACCTGACAAAACGAATCACCGCAAAGAACGCAGAGAACGCAGAGAGCAGAGATATTTTTATTCTTAACCTTTGCGTTCTCTGCGTTCTCTGCGGTGAGCGCTTTATTCACCGCGTCGCGGCTACAAGCACCAATGCGATGCCCGCTGCCACCACGAGGAACTCCGCCAGATTGCTCAGGATGTTCATCGCAAGTTTCATGTCATTGCCTTCCGAATGCAAACTTCCCAGCACTCTTCTTATCGGCTACTGAAGGCGGGTGACTTCTGATAAATCCCGGATGACTCTTTCAATACGTCGTGTACCGGTGGATGGAAGGTTCCGCGAAACCGCAAGCGGCACGCCGAGTCGGCCTGTTGCTTGCGGTTTCGCAAAACGGTGGGGGACGCGCGATCGCAACGTATTCAGTCGATGACGATGACGCCGGTGCCGGTCAGCTTGTCGGACTTCAGGTCCTGAAGCGCCCGGTTCACGTCGGCTAGCGGGTAGGTTGTGGTTTTGGGGCGAAGGTTGATCTTGGCGGCCTCGGCCAGCAACTCCCTGCCGTCGGCGCGGGTGTTGGCCGTGACGCTGCGGATGTCGCGCTCGAAGAAAAGGTGCTTCTGGTAGTCCATCGCGGGAACGGGCGTCATGTAGATGTCGGCCAGGCTGAGCGTGCCGCCTTTGCCCAGATGCTCCAGCGCCGCCGGCACCAGTTCGCCGGCCGG
>CAZYDC010000505.1:0-3860 GCA_964646065.1 uncultured Planctomycetaceae bacterium
TGTCGACCAGGCTGCCCGGCGCGGCGAGGACCTTGAGGGTCCTATCGTGCGGCGTTCGATGTATGAGACGGAGTATTCTCACTAGCAGATCTTGCGCCATGGGTTCCTGGTCGATCTTGCTGACCAAGGGCAACTGGCAGAGCAGATACGAGCCTTTGCCGCGATAGCACTCCATCATCTGCACCCACTCCATGCCGGTGGCGCCGCCGCTATTGAGCAGCACAGTACATGGTCCGCCGTCTGGCTTGGTGTAGGATCCCCGAGCGACGACGCGGTCAGGCGCCCAGAATTGCAGGTCCCAGGAAGTGACGTCCAAGACCGGATTTTTTCGCGCCTGGAGGAATGTCTGGCTGGCCCACATCTTGGGCTCCAGACTGGTCGTCACGGGCAGACCGCCGGGCGTTACCTTCTGCGCCAGGATTACAACGCGGCCGCCGTCAGTAACAAATTTTTCGAGTTTGGCTACGTCGCCGGCGTTGGTCTCCGTTAAGGCGTCCTCGCCGATGATGACATTCCTTATCACGCTCCTGCTCTCGGGTGGCCCATCTTTGGCGGGCTTGACAAGCTCGTTTTCGCGCAGGACATCTGCAAGCTCCTTGATATTGTCAACAGGGCCATTGCCTTTAATTGCGGCAAATGTTTTGCCTGACGGATCGAATACGACCGTCCTCCCCTCGTTGCTCAATCCCCAATAGACTGGAGGAAAGACTTCGATGTCCCGTTGCTCGCCGTAGGCGAACTTGTTTTCCGAGTACATGCGCATGTCCAGCGTAAAGGTCGTGCGCTTGTCCACTTTGGGCGCATCAAATTTCACCGTGCCGCGTTTCACGCCGCCGCTGGTCATGTCGGCCGCGTCCTCGCCGCCGATGCCCGCGACCGGTTTGCCGTCGGGGCCTAGCAGTTGCCAGACGAATTTCACCTTCGCCGGCACGTACAGGTCGCTGTGCAGCGAGTAGTCGCGCGTGACGGTCGCGCCCGAGTACGCGTGGTGCGCCGTGTCGGGCATGATGAATTGCTGGAGCATCCAGCCGCGCCGGGACGGGCAGACTCCGCCGTAGAACGCGCAAATCGGGGCCTCCAGGTCGCGGTGACCGTCGAGGTTCTGCTTGTACATCCAGGCGGCAGCGCCGGAGGTGTGGTCCACGGCCGGCGAGAGTACGTCCTCTTCGCCCTCGAATCGCGTGGGCCCGGGGGGCATCATGCCGCCGGTCTTCCAGAGGTTCTCCGTGTTCATCAGGAGTTCCTTGCCCCAGGGCACGGTCGTCCGTCGCCACGGGTTGACGAGCACCTCCTGGCCGACCTTGAACTGCTCGTCGAGCCGGCGGAAGAACCAGCCGTCCGGCAGGTACGCGCTGTGGCCGTCCATCATGTACCCGTCGTACACGTCGCCGTTGTGGTTGATGTAGTGCCCGCTGAAGGCGTAGTGCAGGCGGCTGAGGTCCTCGTCGCCGTTGTAGAAGGTCCAGCGCGTGGGGTCCTGCACTTCGAGCACTTCGGTCAGGCTGCGGAGCCGCTTGGCGCCCAGCAGCGGGTCGGCCCCGCTGTAGGAAAGGAATCCGTACCATTCGTTGGACAAGTCCCAGGCGATGACGCAGGGGTGGTTCTGCATTCGCTTGGCCCCGGCCAGCACGTTGGCGCGGGCGGAGTCCCAGAACGCGTCGCGGTCCACGTTGTGCTTGCTGCCGCTGTTGGCCACGCCGGCAAGGTTGTCGGAGGCGAGGAAGCCATTCTCGTCCATGTAGTCGGGGATGCCGGCCCCGCGGCTCATGGTGTAGTCCAGGTCCATGCCGTACGGCGCCGGCGTGGTGACGCCCTTGGGCTTGATGGGAATGCCGTTGAACATGATGCTGGCGTTTTCGATCCAGGTCTCGCGGAAACCGAATCGCTGGCGGCAGAGGTCGAGGCGTTTTCCGGTGGCGGAGTCGGTAATCTCGACGGCGAGGACGTAAAGGTGCGGGTCTGCGGGGCTCCAGGTCTTGGCGTTTTCCCACGGTTGCGTGAAGCTCAGCGGCACCGGCTTGTTGACTTCGAGGGTCAGCTCTTTGGCGCCCAGGTCCACGACCTTTTCGCGAGCGTCCAGGGCGGTGGCCTTGACTGTGACCTTGACGGGCGCTGCCGTGTGGTTGACGACCGCGAAGTTGGCGGCGATGGTCTTCTTGCGGACCGAGGTGGTGATGAGCAGTCCGTCGGCGGCGACGGCGGGGGAGGCCTCGATGGACACGTCGCCCATGTAGATTCGGTTGACGGCTTCCCAAGAGGAGGGCGCGTCCAGGTAGAGCACGCTGGGGACGGGGTTTTTCGTATTGACGTAGTCGGGGTCCATGACGGCCAGGATGTCGCGAACGACGACGAGGATTTCATTCTTGCCCGGTTTGAGTGCGGTGCTGATGTCGGCGACCATGGGCGTGCTGGTGCCGCGCACCTGCCCGACCCTCGTGCCGTTGACGTACGCGGTGGCCTCCGCGTAGGCGTCGGAGATCACCAGCCGGTAGGTCCGGGCCGTGCCGTCGTCGGCAAGATCGAACGTGCGGCGGTAATATGCGCCGAACTGGCGGCGAGGGACTTGCAGCAATTCCTGCGAGATCTGGACCGGGATGAAGGCGTCTTCCCACTTGGCGTCCGCGGGCGGAACGGCGGCGGGGACCAGTTCGTAGAAGAACGCCCGCTGCCACATGCCGTTGATCGACAACGTGCGTCGCTCGGTGTTGAGCGGCTGCTTGAAGAACACGCGCTTGGCCTGGCTGGAGACCGTCGGATCGTGCCAGGGCACCATCTGGCGATAGCCGGGGAAGAAGGAAATGCTGTCGAACTCGGGCCAGCCCAGGGCGCGTGTCGCGGACATCTTGTCCGCGTGTGACGAGGGCGTCTCGCCCTCGTGTGTCGCAGGCATCTTGCCTGCGTCTTGCTTTTGTTGCTTTTGTTGTTCTTTTCCTGAAGAAGAAACAACGGGAGACGGCGAAGACGCGGGCGGGACGCCCTCGGCACGCGCGGGCAAGATGCCCGCGTCACAGCCCTTGACGGTGGCCTTGATGGAGTACGCGGGGTCGTCGTCGGTGAGCGTGAAGGGGATTTTCCGCACCAGTCGCTCGTGCGGCTGGAGGGTGATCTTCTGGGCGTCGTCGCCGGCGACCTGGCCCCAGTAGCCTTTGATCATGCAGTCGAAATCGACCGTGACGGGCACCGGCAGCGGGTTGGACAACAGGCAATACGCGACGGGCTTGCCGCCCGCGCCGGTGAGGAAATCGGCGGCAGAATCGGCCACCTGCTCCATGCCCCACCACGGGTCGCGGCTGGAGATGGGATTGCCCTTCTTGTCCACGAACATGACCACCGGGTTGACGCGCAGGGAGGTGTCCACGTTGGTCCACCAGTTTTCGCCGAAGTGCAGCCCGGCCCGCCCCGCGCCGATGACCGGCGGCTTGGCGTGCAGCAGCAGCCGCACGATTCGCGCGGTTCCGCCGCCGTTGACGACGGCCTCGATCTCGTCGCCGGGCTTGAGCGCCTCGGCGTCCAGCGAGCGAAGCTCGGTGAACCAGATTTTCGGCGCGATCTGGACCGGGTTGGCGGTCGAGCCTTGCTGAATGATTCTGCCGTTGAGGAATATCTCCAGCGGCCGAGAGCCTTGCGGCGATTCCGCGCCGCCCTGCGTGTCGCGCTGCGATTCGTACAGCAGGCCGACCCAGTATTTGCCCGGGGCCACTGGCCCCAGCTTCCAGTACGCGCCCGCGTTCACCGCGTCGCCGATCAGCCGCCCGAAGGTCTCGCCGACCACCGCCGTGGTCAGGCCTTTGACCTTCTGGTAGTCGGTCTCCAGCTCGAACTTTCCGCCGATGACCAGCGGCTTGGCGGCCGGGGCTTCG
>CAZYDC010000506.1:0-3851 GCA_964646065.1 uncultured Planctomycetaceae bacterium
GAGATAGACCGTGAGCCCCGAGACGCCCACGAGTATCACATCCAGCATGACCACTCCCAGCCACCGCCCCAGGATGTACTGCCACCGGGCCAGCGGTTTGACCGCCAGGAGGAAGACCTGTTTGCCCTCCACGTCGGAGGAGACCACCCCGGTGGACAGGAACACGGTCACGACGCTGATCAGCACGGTGGCGGCGCCGAGGCTGTAGGACAGGAAGGCGCGGATTCGGTCGGCCAGCGGGACGTGCTGGTCGCTGTTGAGCATCGGCGTGACGAGCATGGCGATGGCCAGCAGGATGATGAAGATCCCGCCGATCTTGGTTCGCAGGCACTGGGCGAACGTTTGCCGGGCCACGGCCCAAATGCTGGTCGGCATCATGTCGACTCCTCGTCGTCCTTGCGAATGAGCGAGTCCAGCACGGACTGGTCAGCGAGGGGGGCTTCGATGGGTGCGGCGGCGGGCGCATCGACCGGCGCTTCAGCCGGCGCCACCAGTTCCTGGAGCACCTGCCGTGCCGGCTGAGGCGCCGGCGCGACGGGGGCCACCGGCAGCGGCGGCGGCGGTTCGGGCTGGGCCGCGCGAACCAGTTCGTCGATCACGCCGTGCGTGGCGTCGGGCTCCTGCCCTTGCAGGAACTGGGCCACCTGCCCGCCCGCGACGGCGCCGCCGGTGGTCAGCCGCTGGTCCTGCGCCTCGCGGACGATCCGCAGAAACAGGTCTTCCAGCCGCGAGCGCGACACGGACACCTCGCGCACGGCCCTGCCGGCGTCGATCAGAACGGCGCGGACCTTTTCGAGCGTCGGTTCGTCCAGTTCGTCGGTGGTCAGTTGCATGGTCCCGGCGTTGACCAGCAGTTCGTCCACGCTTCCGGAGGCACGTTTCCGCCCGCCGTAAAGGATGCACACGCGGTCGCAGACGTCTTCGACGTCGGCCAGCAGGTGGCTGGAAAGCAGGATGGTTTTTCCCCGCGAGGCCAGGGTGCGAATGAGATCCTTGAACTGCCGGGTGCCGATGGGGTCCATCCCGCTGGTGGGCTCGTCCAGGATCAGCAGGTCCGGGTCGTTAATCAGCGCCTGGGCCAGGCCGATGCGCCGCTGCATTCCCTTGGAATACTCCCCGACCCGGCGGTAGGCGACGCTGGTCAGCCCGACCATGTCCAGCAACATGCCGATTCTCGCCTTCCGCTGCGCCCTGGGCTGGTGAAACAACCGGCCGTAAAAGTCCAGCGTCTCGTAGGCGTCCAGGAACGGGTAGAGGTACGATTCCTCCGGCAGGAACCCGATGCGCGCCTTGACCCGCACGTCGGTGGGCAGTTGTCCGAAGATCGTGATCCGCCCATGCGTGGGGAACAACAGGCCCAGGATCATCTTGATCGTGGTGCTCTTGCCCGAGCCGTTGGGGCCTAAGAGCCCGAACACCTCGCGGGACTTGACCGCCAGGTCCAGTTGGTTCACGGCGGTGACCTTCTCCCGCAGCCAGAAGTCGCGGAAGACCTTGCTCACGTTGGCCGCCTCAATTACGCTTTCACTCATGGACATCCATCCTCGCGCGGGGGTTACGGCCTTGGGCCTTGTCCCTGCGATTGTTCCTTTTCCTTGTCGGCGGCGAGCTGGGCCTTGTTGATGGCCTTGGTGATGTTCGGATCGCGGTTGATGTAGAACATCGTCTTTCCGTCGCCGAAGACCAGGTACATTTTTTCGACGAGTGCCGACTGGAGGATCTGGTCGCGCGTCTCGGCCCAGCGGTTTTCCAGCAGGAGTTCGGGGGTGCTTTGGAAGACTTTCAGGTCGCTGCGGAAGTTATTCTGCCTGATGAGGACATCGGCTTTGTAGTTGGCCCGATCCGTCGTGGCCAGGTGCATGACATCGGCGACACTGCCGGTGATCTCATTGCTGACCAGGAGCGTATCGATCCTCGTCAGAAGCGCCTCGGCCTGGGCATTGTACTGGATTACGAGTTTTGCCTGGGCGTCCGCCGCGGCGGTGTCGCCGCGGGCATGGGCGTCGGACTGTGCCTGTCGCGCACGGGAAAGCTGCTCGCGGATTTCGCTGTATTGCCCGATCAGGTTGACGTCGGAACCGACCTGGGCTCGCTGCGGTTCCCACGGGGTGCCGACCAATTTCGTATACGCCGGCCCCGCAGCCTCATTGAGCTTTGTGTTCGCATCGCTCTTGGCCTGTTCGATCTTGCCGCGGTAGTTCTGGCTGGCGACATGGGCCGTTTCGGCGGCGTCCTGCGCTCCCGCCGGCCAATTGAACGTCGCCGAAAGGCTCGCAATGGTCACGATGCGGGTTTCATCGGGCCCCGCCGGAAGCAAACGGTCGATGTCCTCCTGGGTCTTCTGCTGGAGCTGATTGATGAACTCGCCACTGGCCTTGAAGATGTTGTCCGCGGTCTGGATGGCGGCCAGGCGGATGGCGGCGTCGCAAACGGCCGCGCGGATGATCGGGTCCAGCGCCGGGTCGGATTCCGGGGTTTGGCGGATGTCGTTTCCGGCGACTCGCCGGATGTAGGCCTCAGGGTTCTCGATCCGGTACATGCACGTGATCTTGGCGTGCAGGAGGTTCTGGTCTCCGGTGAACAGCGCCCCGTCCATTCCCGGCCGGAGCATCCCGCCGGTGGCGGCGGCGCGATCCTTGGCAGTCCCGTTGATGTCGGCGGCCGTCTGGAACCACCAGAAATCGGTCACTTCCAGTTGCCGCTGGTTCACCGCGACGACCTGAACCTCTCCGATGGGGTACGGCCAGGTGTACACCAGGCCGCCCTGTTTCTCGCTGTGCCCGGCGACCTTCCCGAACACCTTCTTCACCGCGACCTTGTCCGCGCTGACGCAGGAAACGCCCGACACCAGGAAGGCGAACACCACGCAGACCATTACCGCCGAGAGAATGTAAAAACTCAATCGCAGCGCGTTGGAAAGGCTTTGCGACGCCACGTCCAGCGTCGGCCCGGAGGACTCGTCCGCCGCGGAGTGGTCGTGCCCGCAACCGCACCCGCCGTGGTCGTCGTGGTGATCGTGCTCACCTTCGTGATCGTGGTCGTGATCGTGCATGTTTTCCATATCCTTACTTTCCCTGTCCGTTCGTCGAGGCGGGGGGCGTGTTCTGGGTTGCCTTCTTGATCTCGTCCGGGAGCTTGACGGAATCCAGCTAGGGGCGGTTCTGGAAGTACCCCATCGCGGGGTTCCACGAGGAATCCAGGATCAGCATGGACCTGCCCGACAGTTCCCTGCGCAAGCTCTCCAGCATCCGCAGGTACATCGCCAGACGCTCGTTTTCCTTGAAGGTCTTGTAGTACGTGGCCGCGTCTCGCTGGCCCTCGGTTCGGATGTATTCCGCCCGCCGCTGCGCGAACGCGATGATCTCGTCGCTGGCGGCCTTGGCGCGATTGATGATCGCCATGGATTGTGCGTTGCCCATCGACGTGTAATCCTTCGCCGCTTTCTGCCGCTCCAGGATCTGGCTGTCGATGACGGCCTTGCTCACCGGACCGGTCAGCCCCAGCACCTTCACTCCCACGTTGGTAACGAGGATCCCGTAGGTATCCGTCGCCCGCTGCTTCAGACCCACGACCTTGTCCTTGGGCGTTTCTCCCTCCCGCCCATCGAGAATCTCCTGCTCGATCTTGCCCAACTGCATCTTCCCCGGGTCGGTGTTGATGATCTGGTCCATGGAATACTTGGCCACAACGTTTCCCTTGGTGATCTGCAGCCACGTGCGGATCTGTTGCTCGGCCTTTTCCGTCGAGCCCGAGCCGTTGACCTGGGCGTCGAGCTTGACCGGGTCCTCGATCCGCCAGTTGCAGAACGTGCTGATAAGGATATATTTCCCGTCCTTGGTGGCGACCTGCTC
>CAZYDC010000507.1:0-3849 GCA_964646065.1 uncultured Planctomycetaceae bacterium
TGGGTCTGGGGGCAAGGTGACAATCTCTGGCAGAAAATCCTCGCCTCAGGGGTGTATTTTGCCCTTGATCTTTCGATATGCGTGGGCGGTTTCCTGCTCCATTCGGGCAGGGCCGGCCGGCAACTGGTCAAACGATGGAAAGGCGAAGAATGATGCAAATCGCGTATGTGTGCTGCTCGTCAGCAGCATGCACACCTACCTACTGATTGCTAATCTCCGTAAAACCTAACGATTGGAGACAACATGTTTGCACGAATTTTAAGGCACAACGGTAATTTTATAGAAAAGGAGTTTTATGTAAATCTAGAGCATATCTCTATGATAGAAGTGTCATACATTGTTCCCGACAAACCTCCAGTTGCCGGAAACTTTTGCACAATTACGACCCAGGAGGGAATGAATAATCCCGAAGCAAGAAGATTGTATAAGTTTTCTGTGAACGGGGAAGTATTCAATGTTGGTGGAAATCCTGATAGTACGTTGGGGAAGGAACTGGAAAAGATTATTAAGAATGCTATTAAGGATTAGACAAATTGACCCGAATGAATGAGACTCGTTCCACGGCCTTGTCCTTCCCGTGCTGTACGCTGATTCGCGTGGTGTAGGTCTGGCAGTCATCGGGGACGAGGCCAGCCGTCTGGGCATCGGCCCGCAGGTTGGAGGCGATATTCGAGACCAGTTCAGGCACGAACTTCGTTGGCATGTCGTCCGCAAATTCCAAGGTCACGTTGAGGCTGATTGTCTTCATGGGGCTTCCTTTTCATGTCATTGTACGTCATAAGCACGGCGGGGAAAATCGGGGACAGACTCCGATTTCAAACGGCCGAAATCGGACTCAGTCCCCGTTTTTCCCCTTGTGTCGCGGGCATCCTGCCCGCGTGTGGCGCAGGCGTCTCGCCTGCGTGTGTCGCGGGCATCCTGTCCGCGTCTTTGTGTGGCATGGGCATCCTGCCCATGTGTTCCAGGGCCGTCTCGGCCCTGCCTTGCTGTTGTCGCTTCAAAGAGGAAGAAAAAGAAGAAACAAGCAAAGACGCGGGCGAGACGCTCGCGCGACACGAGGGCAAGATGCCCTCGCCACACGCGGGCGGGACGCCCGCGACACATTCCCTCTTTCGTAAACCGGGGGAATCCGGTATCCTTGGGGCTTATGTTTGAAGCGCTGACCAACACATTCAACGATGTCTTCCGGAAGATGTCCGGCCGGGGACGGATTACCGAGCAGAACATCAAGGACGCCATGCGCGAGGTTCGCACGGCGCTGCTGTCGGCGGACGTGCATTACAAGGTCGTCCGCAAGTTCGTCGAGGACGTCACGCACAAGGCCGTCGGCACGGAGGTCATCAAGAGCCTGCACCCGGGGCAGCTCATGGTCAAGATCGTCCAGGACGAACTGACCGAGTTGATGGGCCCGGTGGACTCGAAAATCTATTACGTCACTCCCCCGCCGACGGTCATCATGATGGCCGGCTTGCAAGGCTCGGGCAAAACCACCACCTGCGGAAAGCTCGCCAAGCTGATCGTCAGCCAGGGCAAGCTGCCGCTGCTGGTGGCGTGCGACCTTCAGCGACCGGCCGCCGTGGACCAGCTCGCGATCATCGCCGAGCAGGTCGGCGTGCCCTGCTTCCGCATGGACGGCGAGAAGAACCCCGTCAAGGTCGCGCGGCAGGGCGTCATCTGGGCGCAGGCCAATCAGCGCGACGTGGTGATCGTGGACACGGCCGGGCGGCTGCACATCGACGAAGAGATGATGCAGCAGGCGCAGGACATCGCCACCGCGGTCAAGCCGCACCAGATTTACCTCGTCTGCGACGCGATGACCGGCCAGGACGCGGTGAACTCGGCCGACGAGTTCAACAAGCGCCTGGAACTGGACGGCGTGATCCTGACGAAGTTCGACTCCGACGCCCGCGGCGGCGCGGCCCTGTCGGTCAAGGCCGTCACGGGCAAACCGATCAAGTTCATCGGCGTGGGCGAAAAACTCGACAAGCTCGAGGAGTTCCACCCCGACCGCATGGCCGGGCGAATCCTGGGCATGGGCGACGTGATCTCGCTGGTCGAAAAGGCCCAGCAGACCTTCGACGCCGAACAGTCGGCCAAGATGCAGCAGAAGATGGCCGCCGGCAAGTTCACGCTGGACGACTTCCTGGAGCAGATGAAGCAGATGAAGAAGCTGGGCTCGATGAAGGACATCCTCAAGATGCTTCCGGGCATGGGCGGCGGCGCGGCGGAAGCGATGGAGATGGACGGCGACGAGCTGGCCCGCATGGAGGCGATCATTCATTCCATGACGGCCAAGGAGCGGGAGACCCCGGAGCTCATCGAGGCCAATCGCAGGCGACGCATCGCGCGCGGCAGCGGGACCGCGCCGGAGGATGTCTCGGGAATGGTCAAGAGCTTCACCATGGCGGCGGGGATGATGAAGCAGATGGCCGGCATGGGAATGCGCGACCGCATGAAGTTCGCCCAGCAGATGGGCCAAATGGGCATGATGGGCGGCACGCCGAAATTCAAAGTCAAGCAACGTTCGCATCGAAAGACCAAGAAGGAACGCGACCGAGATAAGAAGAAGCGGCGGTAATACGATGGCGGGGAAATGCAAATTTCGATTGGATGATGGGCAGATCGAGGTTGTGGACGACTCCATTGCGAGAATCCTTCGCACCAAGACCCCGGCCCAACGAGTGGCCATGATCTTCGACTGTAATCGAACGATGCGCCAGGTGGTGGCGGGCGGGATCCGTCATCGTCATCCCGATTGGGATGCCTTGCGGGTGGCGGCTGAAGTTGCTCGGAGAATGATCCATGGATCAAAGTGACCTTGTCCGCATGGTCGTGGGCGTTTTGGAAGAACTTCACATCCCTTACATGGTGGTTGGGTCTTTCGCCAGCGGGGCCTATGGCGAACCGAGAATGACGCAAGATATCGACATTGTCGTGGAGCTACGCTACGGCGACGCCGAAAGCCTGTGCAAGCGATTCGCCCCCCCCGATTTCTATGTGGAACCTGAATCCATCAGGCAGGCTATTCACACTTGCGGGCAATTCAACATTATCCACGGCGCCAGTGGGAACAAAATCGACCTGATGCTATTGCACGACAGCCCGTGGAACGCGAAACAGTTTGAGCGACGACAGCGATTGGAGATTGTCGAAGGATGCCAAGCCTCTGTCGCCAAACCCGAAGACGTCATCCTTTCCAAGATGCTCTGGTACAAGGAAGGCGGCTCTGAAAAACATCTCCGGGATATTGCCGGAATCCTCAAAATCAGCGGCGATCAGGTCGATCACGATTACGTTGCCGCTTGGTCCAAACGCCTGGAAGTCGAGGACGTTTGGGAGGCCGTCCAGCGACGGGTGCAGAAGAAATAACCATCGATTATCTTCGTTCGTTCTCAAAGGAGTTCCCATGCCCAACCGTTATCCGCCGATCAATCCAAAGTGCCCGCACTTCCTTCACGGCGGGGATTACAATCCCGATCAGTGGGTCGCGACGCCCGAAATCTGGCGCGAAGACATGCGGCTGATGAAACTCTCCGGATGCAACGCCATGAGCGTGGGCATTTTTTCCTGGGTCGCCCTGGAGCCGGAGGAAGGCAGGTTCACCTTCGACTGGTTGGACCGCGTCATGGACCTGCTGGCCGAAAACGGCGGCTACGCCGTGCTCGCCACGCCTTCGGGCGCACGACCCGCCTGGCTGTCGCAGAAGTATCCCGAGGTGCTCCGCGTCGAGACTGACCGCCAGCGCATCCTGCACGGCAATCGCCACAACCACTGCTTCACTTCGCCGATCTACCGCGAAAAGTGCCGGACCATCAACCGCAAGCTGGCCGACCGATACAAGAACCACGG
>CAZYDC010000508.1:0-3839 GCA_964646065.1 uncultured Planctomycetaceae bacterium
TATTGCAGGGTCTCTTCCATGGTTTTCTCGGTCTCGCCGGGGTTGCCCAGCATGAAGGCGGCGCGGATGTCGATGCCGGCCTTGCGCGTGATGCGCAGCGCCTCGGCGGCCTGCTCCAGGTCCACGCGCTTTCCGACATTGCGGAGAATCTCCTCGCTGGCCGACTCGAAACCATACATGATCTGGTGGCAGCCGGCCTCCTTCATCGCCCGCAGCGTGTCCTCGTCGACGGCGTCGATGCGGCTGAAGCACGACCAGGTCAGATCGACCTTCAGCTCCCGCAGGCCGCGGCAGAACTCGCGGATTTCCTTCTTCACGGCCGTGAAGGTGTCGTCGTAGAAGCACACCTCGCGAATGCCGTAATGCTCCTGGAGGCGCCTCGCCTCCTGTGCCAGCGCCAGGCCGGAGCGGCACCGCAGGCTGGGCCCGAAGATGCGGTAGCAAAACGTGCATCGCCCCACGCAGCCTCGCGTGGCGAGCATGGAGACGGCCGGCAGGCGCTTGCTGGCGCCGGCGGCGGGGTGGTATCGCGCCATCGGCAGCAGGTGGTACGCGGGCATCGGCAGAGAGTCGAGATCGGCGATGAGCGGGCGGTGCTCGTTGTGCCGCACCGCGCCGTCCTGTCTGTAAGAAATGCCCAGCACGCCGGCGAAATCCGCGCCGGAGACAAGCTCTTTCATCGTCTCCTCGCCTTCGCCGCGCACCACAACATCGACGGCAGGCTCGGCGAGCACTTCATCCGGCAGCACGGTCGGATGGACGCCGCCCATCGCGACTCGCGACCGCGGCCAGCGGGCCTTGGCCATCCGCGCGATCTCCAGGGCGTTGGCGACCAGGCTGGTGGTCGAGGAAATGCCGACCCAGTCGAAATCGGTCATCGCGGCCAGGCGAACGCGCACCGCATCGAGGGTACACCGCTCGGCGTGGGCATCGAGTATCTGGACCTGGTGGCCGTGCAATTCGAGCACGGCGGCGATCCACGCCAGGCCCAGCGGGGGCATCACGCTGGCCGTGTCGCGCCAGATGTTGCCCTTTCGCAAATGCCAGGGCGGATTGACCAGCAGGACTTTCATGGCGATCCTAATGTAGCATGGGCATCCTGCCCATGTGTATCAGGGGCATCTTGCCCCTGTCTTGCCTTTGCTTTTGTCTTTGTCTTTGTTGTTGCGGCAAAAAAAACAGAAGACGCGGAAGAAACAACGGACACGCCCGTACGGGCGTGCGACTCATGGGCAAGATGCCCATGCTACGTCACGCCCGCCCGATCAGGAACACCGACTGGCCCACCGGCAGCAGGTTCCACCGGTCCAGCAGCGACAGCAGCGGGACGATCCGGTCGAAGAGCCGGGTCGCGCCGCCGGAAATTCTCTGCCTTCGCAGCACGCGACCGTACCACCACCAGCCAGGCACGCCCAGCAGGTTCATGTATCGTCCTTGCTCGACGGCCAGCCTGGCGCAGTTGAAGGCCTGCTCGAGCGAGTCGAGCGTGTAGCGCCGGCGGTGGCCCATGGCCTGATCGATGGGGCCGTAGATGCAAGGCATGGCCGGAACGAGCACGATGGCCCGCCCGCCTGGCTTGAGCATTCGCTTCATGCGGATCAGGGCGTCCACGTCGTCGTCGATGTGCTCCAGGACGTTGAGGCAAAGCACGGTGTCGAACCGGCCGGGGGGGAAATCGCCGGCGGGGCAATCCTGGATCGTTCGGTCGAGCACCTGCACGCTGGGCTGGTCGGCCAGCCGCTGCCGCAGGTAGTCGGCGAACGGCGCGAACGGTTCGAGGCAGACCACGCGCCGGCGGTCCAGCAGGAATTGCGTGATGTTTCCGATGCCCGCCCCGACCTCCAGCACTTCCTGACCGATGAGGCGGCTGAACTGGTTGAAAATCCACCGGTTATAGTGCTCGACGCTGGCCAGCACCGCCAGGCTGTGCGCGACGGCGTCTTGCCGCAGACCGACATCCACCGGGGCGATTTCGGATGCGGCGTCTGGCGCAAGCTGTGGCTGGGGCGTTGACATCTTGAGCCCACTATACCCGCCAGGCATGGCCGCGAACAAGACCGGTTGCGATTTGGGCCAACGCAATCGCACCTTAATCGGCAAAAAAACTTAGCCACGAATTTCGCGAATTACGCGAAAACAACGAAGAAACAACAAAATATTTCGCAAAAAAAGCAACAGCAAGAAACGGCCCGGACGCGAAAACAACGAAGACATTTTGCTGTTTTCGCGCAATTTGTCGTTTCCTTGTCGCTTACCTTCCTGTAGTTTTTGCTTTCGCGTAATTCGCGTAATTCGTGGCTAATCCGTTTTTTCTTGGCAAGAAGACGCAATCGCCCTGTGATTTGGGCGGTGAAACTTTCTTCGTCAGAGTCTGTTTATTTGACTTGACAAATTTAAGATACGCGGTAAACTACTTCGCATTATCAGGTTTCGGGATGTGAGGTTGAAGAGAGGTAAGAGGAACCGGACCAGAGGTATTGGGCCCGGAGTAGACTTCGCATCTGTGAGAAGGAGCGACAAGACGCATAGAGCATAATGCTTATGTCTTGTCACAAAAGGAGCAGGAGATTAAGCGAGTAGCTCTTATAGTCGTCGTGGTCTGCGTAGCGTGCGTTCACTCATGGGCCGGGCCGCAGTACGCAATCACGGACCTGGGCACCCTGGGCGGCACGGGCAGCTACGCCTATGCCCTCAACAATTCCGGGCAGGTCGTTGGCTCAGCCGCCACCGCCAACGGCAACTGGAACGCCTTTTTGTACTCCAACGGGCAGATGCAGGACCTGGGCACCCTGGGCGGCACGTATAGCGGCGCCTATGGCATCAACAATTCCGGGCAGATCGTCGGATATTCTTACCTCACTTCCAGCAGCCAGAGCGTGCAGGCCTTTATCTACGGCAACGGAAAGATGCAGGCCCTGAACGCCTTGGGCAGCACGTTCAGCATCGCCTATGGCATCAACAATGCCGGCCAGGTCGTCGGCTTTGCCGACAGCGGCAACACCCCTCATGCCTTTCTGTACAGCAACGGGCAGACGCAGGACCTGGGCGGCGGCAAGGCCTTCGGCATCAGCAGCATCAACGACGACAATCAGGTCGTCGGCTATGCCATGAGCGGCCAGAATTATCATGCCTTTCTGTATAGCGGCGGACGGATGCTGGACCTGGGCACCTTCGCGGGCGGCACGTGGAGCGAAGCCTATGGCATCAACAATGTCGGACAGATCGTAGGCAATGGAAGCACCGCCGGCGGCGCGACTCACGCCTTTCTGTACAGCAACGGACGGATGCAGGACCTGGGCACTCTCGTGGGCGGCACGGCCAGCAAGGCCGAGGGCATCAATGATGCCGGACAGGCGGTTGGCTGGTCCTGCGTCGCCGACGGCACCCAGGACGCCTTTCTGTACAACGGCACGGCCATGATCGACCTGAACACCGAAATCGCCCCCTGCTCCGGCTGGACGCTTTCCTGCGCCAGCGCGATCAACGACGAGGGCCAGATCGTCGGCTACGGGGTCAACTCGGATGGGCAAGAGCACGCGTTCCTTTTGACGCCGGTTCCCGAGCCGATGTCCATATTGATCGGACTGCAGGGAGCGGCCATGCTGCTGCTCTGCCGCAAGCAACTCAAGGGCCTGATTTCAAACTGACCGCCAACGCCGCCTTGCCCGCCTCGAAACGGAATCGGTGCGCCGCAAGACATCCCAGCATTCTTTGACAGTGTGCCCGTTCCCCATCGGTCTCTCTTTTGTTGCCGGCCTTGCGGGCTGTCGTGTGGATTGTGCCCATTCGTATCGGCCGGAAGCGACACCAGGCAAAACCCCTGAAACAAGTGGTTCAAG
>CAZYDC010000509.1:0-3839 GCA_964646065.1 uncultured Planctomycetaceae bacterium
TCGTATTGCGTTAGGCACTTAAATTGGATGAGAACCGGATTTTTCTTACTCTGTGTTCTCTGTGCCCTCTGTGGTGAATTTCTTTGCCTTGATGGCGGCGGCGACGGCCAGTGCGGCGCGGACGGGGGCGACGTCGTGAACGCGGAAGATCGTCGCGCCGCGCCGGTAGGTTTCCAGGCAGGCGGCGATGGTGCCGGGCAGACGGTCCTGGCTACCGCTCAGTTCGGCGAGGAATCGCTTGCGGCTGGGGCCGATCAGCACGGGGCAGCCCAGTTCGGCCAGGCTGGCAGTACCGGCCAGCAGGGCCAGGTTGTGCGGGAGCTTCTTGCCGAACCCGATGCCGGGATCGAGGATGATTCGCCCGCGATCGACACCGGCGGCGGTGGCGGCCTTGATGCGGCCGGAGAGAAACTCGCGCACCTCGGCCAGCACGTCGAGGTATCGCGGGTCCTGCTGCATGGTGCCGGGCTGGCCCAGCATGTGCATCAGCACGATGGGGCATTGGCGCTTGGCGGCCAGGGGCAACATGGCCGCGTCTTCCAGGCCGGCGGAAATGTCGTTGATGATCGTCGCGCCGCAGTCCAGCGCGAAGGCCGCCACGTCGGCAAGCGTGGTGTCGATGCTGACGATCGCCCCCGAGGCCGTCACGGCCGGAAGGGCCTCGCGCAGGCGGTCGATCTGCTGGGCGGCGGGGACACGCAGGCTGCCGGGCCGCGTGGACTCGGCCCCGATGTCGATGATGTCGGCGCCGTCGGTCGACAGCCGCCGGGCGTGCTCGACGGCGACGGCGGGATCAAAAAACTTTCCACCGTCGGAAAAGCTGTCGGGCGTGACGTTCAGGATGCCCATGACGACGGCTTGCCCGGTGCGATGCGAACGAAGGATGTCTTCCAGGGTTGCGGACATGACATCAGTATAAGGAGCGGGCGCGAAATGAGAAAGAATGAACGGGGCGTGGCGTGGGCAAGACCCGTGCGGGGAACTGCCCATGCTACGTGGGTAAAGTTACCCACCCGCGGCCCTGTCTGTGACTTGAGGTAGGGGGCGAAAACTTTCACCTAATTTTAACCGAGCCTGCACTAAAGACATAAGGTCTTGGGCCATTCTCTCTTTTCATACAGGTGTTGTTGGCACGAGGTCTGCAGGTAGTTCCGAGTAGAGCAAGCACGTCGATTCCGAAGGAACCGGCGCTGGCCCAGTCAAGGAGAACGACCATGAAAGGCTACAGGCCAAGCCATTTCGCCCAGGAAGATCCTGAACTGATTCAGCAGATGCAGATGATGGACCCCAGTCGAGTGCGGCGGATTGTGGTGTACGCCCAGCGGGTTCGCAACGGCATGCCGCTGTTTGACGAACCGGTGGACGTGCCGGTCAGACGTCTGCCGAATCATCGCAAGGCAGCCACGGCAGGCTGACATGGATTCGTCAGGAAGCGTCCGGGTCTGGCGGGTTTTCCGCTGCTGCTGGGCACACGTAGTTGCCGCTCGCTTCCATCGTTATGGTTTCGTTCCCTTCCGATGGTCCAGCACAAGTCACAACGTCAAATGGTGCCCTAGCGCGCCGATCTGCAAGCTGGGTTTGGGGTCGGCTTGCCGGTCGGCGCATTGGGGGCCTTCAAGAGGAGATTCTCGGGTACTCAGACGTCTGTACGCGGTGCCCTAAACCGGCGGCAACTCGCCCGGCTGGACCGCCGGCGGGCTGATCGTCACGCCTTGCGAATTCGTCTTGGCCTGCTCGCGGTCCAGCAGATCGCCGACCGTGGGCTTGTCCAGGCCTTTTCCGTCGAGAATTTTCTGCACTTCGTCGGCGTTGAGGGTTTCGTATCGCAGCAGCGCGTCGGCCAAGGCCTTGAGTTTGTCCTGATTGACGGTCAGCAGGTCGCGCGTTTCGACCATCGCCGCGTCGATCAGGGCCTTGACCTCCTCGTCGATCACCTGCGCGGTGCGGTCGGAGTAGCCTTTGCCGCCCATCTCGGGCATGAAGAATCCGTGGTCCTCCGGGGCGTAGCGGATGAGTCCGATTTTCTCGCTCATGCCCCAATCCAGGACCATGCGTTTGGCCAGTTCGGTCGCCTGCGCGATGTCGCTGGCGGCGCCGCTGGACATGTCGTGGCAGAACATTTGCTCGGCCAATCGCCCGCCGAAACACACTCGCAGGACGGACTGGCAATAGGTCCGCGTGTAGATGTATCGATCTTTTTCAGGCAGGGAGAAGGTGGCGCCGCCCATCTGCCCTCGCGGGATGATGGAAACCTTGTGCAGGGGGTCGGCGTTGGGCGTGAGCATCTGCACCAGCGCGTGCCCGGCCTCGTGGAAGGCGGTGATTTCTTTTTCCTTCTCGTCGATGACGCGGCTCTTTCTGGACCGCCCCCAGCGGACCTTGTCGCGGGCCTCTTCCATGTCGGCCTGCTCGACGAAGTCCTTGTTGGCCATGGTGGCCGCGATGGCGGCCTCGTTGATGAGTGCGGCCAGGTCGGCGCCGCTGAACATGGGCGTTCCGCGGGCCAGGCGGTGCAGGTCCACGTCAGGTCCGGTCTTGACCTTGTCGGCGTAAATCTTGAGGATCCGCACGCGCCCTTCGAGGTCCGGAAGCGGGACGTTGACCTGGCGGTCGAACCGCCCCGGTCGCGTCAGGGCCGGGTCCAGCACGTCCGCGCGGTTGGTCGCGGCGATGACGATGACCTGGTCGGAACTGTCGAATCCGTCCATCTCGACCAGGATCGCGTTGAGGGTCTGGGCCATTTCGTTTCCGCTGCCGGTCTGGTCGTTGAGCCTGCGCCGGCCGACGGCGTCGATCTCGTCCACGAAGACGATGCACGGGGAGGAGTCCTTGGCCTGCTTGAAGAGGTCTCGCACGCGGCTGGCGCCGACGCCGACGAACATCTCCACGAAATCGCTGCCGGAGATGCTGAAGAAGGGCACCTCGGCCTCGCCGGCGATGGCCTTGGCCATCAGCGTTTTTCCGCAGCCCGGCTCGCCCACCAGCAGCACGCCTCGGGGCACGCGGCCGCCCAGTCGCTGGAACTTGCGGGGGTTCTTGAGGAACTCGATGATCTCGCGGACCTCGTCCTTGGCGTCGTCGATCCCGGCGACGTCGTTGAATGTCACTCGCGGGTTTTCCTTGTTGGACACGCGATGCCGCGAGCGTCCGAAGCTGCCCAGGAATCCGCCGCCGCCTGGTGCGCCTCCCATCCGCCGGAACACCAGGAACCAGATCAGCAGGAATCCGGCCACCAGGATCACCAGGTTCGCCAGGATGCCGCCTTCCCACCAGGCCTCGGGCTCGATGGTCACTTTGACCTGGTTCTTATTTTTCTTCAGGTCGGCCAGCAGATTATCCATGAAATTAAGACTGCGGTCGCGGCTGGGGTAAATGACGGAGAATTTCTTGGGTTTACTCTGCTCCACTCCCTGGGGCAACGCGAGATTCTCTCCGTCGATGCGGTCGTCCCGAATGACCAGCTTGTCGGTGAGCTGGTCGTTCTGCACGTAGGAGTAGAACTCGTTGACGGAAACCGTGCGGCGGTCGTCGCCCTTGCGGATCAGCACGGCCAGCACCAGGCCGAGGGAAACGATGAGGATCCAGCCCAGCAGGGACCGGCTGAACCGGTTGGGCAGTTGCGGGGGGGTGGGGCGAGTCGGTTTGTCGGGCATATTGCTCATGTCTTAATAATAGCAGAACTTGCCGTATCGTGCGAAGTTTTGTCGGCCGGGAGCCTTACCAGTCCGATTCCATTTGTTCTACGATCCGAACGGCCGCTTTGTTGATGATGTCATCGCTGCCCTGGTAGAAGTTCTCGTTGAACGGAGCGCTGGAAATATACGTCCCCGAGACTTTGA
>CAZYDC010000510.1:0-3835 GCA_964646065.1 uncultured Planctomycetaceae bacterium
TTTGGAGAATGCGACTGGACGCGGACAAGATGTCCGCGATACACGAGGGTAAGATGCCCTCGTCACGCGCGTCCGTACGGACGCGACACATGCCGCCAAGTCTATAATGTGGTAGCAGGTTACAGGCATTCTGGGAGGTTCGTGCGGCCATGAATCGCAAACTCATCCTTTATCCCCTGATCGGCGTGTTGGTCATTGCGGCGGGCCTGGTGGGCCTGTGGTGCTGGCTGGGCGTGCCCGGGCCTTCGCCGCTCAAACAATGGATCGGCTCACAGGTCAAGTCCATCGCCAGTTCCTACCTCAACCCCCGGCTTGAATTCGACAACCTCGACTACCAAAGTCCCTACTCGGTCACGCTGAGCAAGTTCCGCCTGAGCATCGATGACCCCGACAACGCCGGCAAGACGCTCGACGTGATCTACGTCGAAAAGCTCCGCCTGGAGCTGGCCGAGATCCCCAGCGAAGGCAAGCCGATCCGCATCAAGGAAATGATCCTGGACCATCCGAAGATCAACGCGATCTGTGCCCGGCGCGACGGCAAGTTCATGGGCTTCTCGAACATGCTCAGGGACACGACCCAGGCCGGGACTCAACCGACCCAGAAATCCTCGCGCCTCAGCGATGTCTTCCAGATTACCCTGTTGCAGGTCATCGACGGGCAGGTCGTCTACGAATCGCGAGGCAGCGGCCAGCCGCCCATGATCCTGGACGCCATCAACAGCCGGCTGGACGTTCAGAAGGACGAGCAGGGTTGGCATAAGCTGGCGGCAACCCTGGACCGCAAGCCGGTGCTTGCCCTGAACGCCAAAGGCCGGCTGGACCTGGACCACATGGTCCTGGCGATGGATACGGTGCAACTGGACATCGAGTTGGGCGAAAAGCAATACAGCACGCTGCCCGCGAGCCTCCAGCAAATGCTCCGAGAGCACGAGGTCACCGGGGCGCTGAAACTGACCGCATCGGGCCAACTGCCCCTGGGCGATCCGGTGTTGGGCGACCTGACGGCGACGCTCTCTATGGACAAGGCGCACTTCGCCGCCGGCGAATACAAGGGCGAGGCCCAGAACCTCAAGGCCAACCTGCTGCTCAAGGACCGCCACGCGGCGCTGGATCGCCTCGATGCCGACACGCTCAGGGGCAAGGTTCACCTGGACGTCAACGTCGGCCTGATCCGTCCGTTTGACGGGCGGATTCAACTGACGGTCAGGGGTATCCGCCTTCAGGATACGCTGCGGGCGGCCGGTGGCGGCGGCGCGGGCAACACGAAATACAAGGGCATCATGGACGCCGACATCCTGCTCACCGGGCCGATGGACAAGATCCTGACTCAATCCGGCGGCAGCGGCTGGGTGAAACGGCATAACGGCCGCCTGGTGGGCCTGCGCGTCATCGCCAACGTCGGCCAGGTGCTGTCTCAGAAGATCAAGTCGATCTCCTTTGGCAGGACGGAGAACTACCCGGACACGGACACGGCGGACCTGGAGTTCCAGTTCATGGGCGACAAGGTCCACTTCACCAAGATCGACGCTCAGACGGCAACCTTCGCCATCACGGGCCTGGGCGACGCGTGGTTCGACAAACGGTTGGCCCTGCTGCTCAACGGCGGGCAGCCCGAGAAGCTCCGGGCAGCCACGTCCGGAGGCGGCGGGAGCGGCAACCAGGTGGTGAACGCCCTGGGCCACCTTTTGCACGGAGCCGAGCACGGGGCCCAGGACATCGGGACCGAGATCCTCAGCCAGGTGGCCACGGTCGTCGTCAGCGGCACGATCGACGATCCCCAAGTCCGAGTCGAGGCGTTCCAAAAGCTTCGCGACCTGGTGGGAGGCAAGTGATCATCGCAATGGCCGGCCGTAATATCACACGCGACTACTCTCTTTGTAGGATGATACGTGTGCAAAAAGGTACTTCGCCAGCCTCGGAGCGAAACACCCCAACGGGTCCACTTCCTGTATTCAGTAATCTTTGTTGCCAGAAAAAACTGCCAGTGTTGACGCAAGTGTTGGCCGACATATTGGTTAGTGTAGAGCACTGGCAAGACGCCGCTGGTGTTGACGTTGGTACGGTAAACAGCCTCTCCGTCTTGTCTTGAAACACCTGTGGCCGGCTGCTTCCGCCGTCTCAGCATTGCCAGCTTCCCCACAGCCAGCAGCGACAGCGCTGCGGGGTGGGCACGGGCCTGCTCCCCCTGGCACTGACAGAACCGACAGGGCGATGCGACGCCCCTGGCCGAGAAACGTTGCTGAGGAAAAAGGTACTCCGCCAGCCTCTTGCGCGATACACCCCAACGGGTCCACTCCCCGTATTCACTAATCTTTCTTTCGCGAAAAAAGACCGGCTGCCGTCGGCGGCCTAAACCATCAACCATATGTAACGCATGAAGATAGAGTTCTTGCCTTGGCATATCGGGACGCGGAATTACGACGCGAGGTGCGGTAGATGTGAGCATCACACCTGGAACAACCTCCCGGAGACTGTTTGGGCCAAAATCAGCCAGAGGCGGACTCAGGGCAGGCTCCCTGTGGCTGGCTGCCGATCTGCCGGATATTCCGCGTGACCGGCCACGCATGAACTATCGGCTGACGCAGGGGGTGCCGCTGCCGGGCGGTCAAGACGGGGCCACAGGAGTGCGCCTATGCGCCGGGCGAGCCATAGGCGCACCATAGGCGCAAAATCTCCCGCACATGCTTCCGCAGCGCCCCAACTTGGTAAAAGGGGTCTTCCGAACCCGCCGAACGCGGCCAGTGCGCCTATGCCGCGCCTATGGGTGCGCCTATCGCTGCGCCTATGAATTCCCCGTTTGCGCCTAATGCGCCTATGGGTTCTGAATAGCTCCAATGGAAAATGGAAAATACATGCGTTTTTATAATACATGTGAAATATATTTTTATATTAGAGAAGTAATGGGACCCATAGGCGCATTAGGCGCAATAGGCGCAAAAGCCATGCCTCCGATCAACCCACCCGCCCCCCGACGAGGGCGTTGTGGCCACAATCATTGTGTCCATCGCCTGATTCAACTGGACCGCTTGGGCGTCTACGCGGCGTTCAGGGGCGTCTGGATGGACCTCCCGTAGTTCCAATTTGCGGAGATCGTGCAGAATTGATGGTGTCCGCCTCCCCGTGTACCGCTCCGACACCCTCCATGCGGCGGGCCGGGTGGTGTGGCGTCAGCGCGTCCCCGGTCCACAGCATTCTGGAAAAGACCACTTCGTTTAGAACGAAGTCGGCGATCCACGCCAATCCCCTGCGGAAACCACCCATTACATTGAGGCTTCCGTCGCCTTCGTCGCTTCTTCGGATTCTGTCGATTCCATCGCTTTCATGCTTGGTCACAAGTCGATGGAAAAGCAGCAATTACAACCAGCAACGCGGGAAACAATTTTCAATAATTTTTGCAAGTAGATGTAAATACATCACTTATCAACGCTTAGGAGCGATTTATTTTTTCTCTTTTCCCGCTTTTTTCTTCCATAAGTAGCGCAATATGCTATGTTTATATCATAAAGTTATCTAAGTAACTTGGCAGCAGAAACTTACAAGTCATACGGGAAACGAGCGCAAGCCAAGAACCTGGGCTGGTAACTCCATGAAAGCGTCCGAAAGGGTGCCGGTAATGGCGGCTAATCCGCAAGGGCCGAACAGGTGAGGCAGACGCAGGACGCCCCGACGATACGGTCAGACAGGAACATCCGAGGAAGGGATCAGCTTCCCCGGCCAACCACGCTGGCAGACTCAAAGCACCCTCCTGGGTGAAACGATGACAATCCGGTACTGATAGCCGTGCTTCGGCTGAATCCAAACCGGTCGGAAACAGACAGAACCCGGCAACGCGGTC
>CAZYDC010000511.1:0-3827 GCA_964646065.1 uncultured Planctomycetaceae bacterium
AGATGAACCGGCTCAAGGGAGAACAGGCCCCGGCGCCGACCACCAAGAGCTGCCCGCGCTGCTGTTCGGCCATTCCGCTTCAGGCCACCCGTTGCCCGCAGTGCACGTCCGAGCTGACGCCGGCGTAAATGACCGCGGGATGATTGCAGCCGGGCCGGCCGGAGCTTACAACGGAGGGCGTGCAGGGAAAAGGGGATCGGCGCCTTTTGCCGCGCGCTGTTTCGCCCCCCTCGTGATCAGCTTTCCGGGACGAGCCCAGGCATGCCCAACTCGACCAATCCGCTGGCCGTGGCGCCGCCCGCCGCGGCGGACCTGGAACACACCGCCGTCCGCCTCCGCGACATCACGACGCCGCAATGGAAAGCGGGCATTGCCGCCTGGCTGGGCTGGCTGTTCGACGGCCTGGACATGCACCTCTACACGCTGGTGGCCGCGCCGTTCGTGGCCCAGTTGCTGGCGGTCGACCAGCGCGACCCCCTGGTGGGCAGCCGCAGCTCGATCATCCAGGCGGCGTTTCTGGTGGGCTGGGCCCTGGGGGGTGGGTTCTTCGGGCGATTGGGCGACCGGATCGGGCGGGCGCGGGCGTTGATGGGCACCATCGCCACCTACGCCCTGTTTACCGGGCTGTCGTATTTCGCCGCCACCTGGTGGCAGCTGCTGGTCTTTCGTTTCCTGGCGGCGCTGGGCATCGGCGGGGAATGGGCCGTGGGGGCCACGCTGCTCTCGGAGACCTGGCCGCGGCGCTGGCGCCCCTGGCTGGCGGCCGTGCTGCAAACGGCCGTCAATTGCGGCGTGATGGCGGCCATGGTGGCGGGGATCCTGCTCAAGAATCGGCCGCCGCAATGCGTGTTCCTGGTGGGCCTGTTCCCCGCGCTGCTGGTGCTCTGGATCCGCCGCGCCGTCCCGGAACCGGAGGAGTGGCACGCGGCCCGGGCGCGGTCCGCGCAGGCCCTGCCGGGCATTCTCGATCTCTTCCGCGGCGCGGTCCGCCGTACGACGCTGTTGACGATCCTGGTCTGCTCGCTCTCCCTGACCGCGCATTGGGCCTTCCTGTTCTGGTACCTGCAGCACCTGCGGAACCTGCCCGAGCTGGCCTCCTGGTCCGAGCCCGACAAGACGAATCTGGCCAGCCGATTTATGATCCTCGTGATGGTGACCTCGATCGCGGGCAATTTTGTGGCCGCGTGGGCAGCCCGGCTCTCAGGCTATCGTCTGGCGATCGCCGGGATGTGCCTGGGCTACTTCTTCGCGCTGAGCGGGGCGTATCTCGTGCCGCGGACTCACCAGGGCCTGTTTTTCTGGCTCGCGGGGGCCGGCCTGTGCCAGGGGGTGTTCGCCCTGTTCACGATGTACCTGCCCCCGCTGTTTCCGACCCTCCTGCGGACCACCGGGGCCGGCTTCTGCTATAACATCGGCCGGATCGTGGCCGCGGCCGGCACGGTGTTTTTCGGGCTTTTTTCCCGGGCCGGCGGCGATCATCGCTTGAACCTGTTCTACGCCGGGTTCCTGTTCCTGCCTGCCGCCGCGGTCGCGCTGTGGCTGGCGGAACCGCCCGGCGAACGATCGGCCGTGGCGCGGGAGCAGTGAATCCCCTGCGGGCCATGGGGACGACAGACGGACGACCATCATGGACCACGACCGCGACGAGGACCGCTTTGCCGACGGCGACGCAGCGGCGGCGCCGCCTGCTGCGGACCCGGACGCAATCTTGCGCTGCTCGGGGCTGGCGCGGTTGGCCTTTGCCTGGGGCGGCGTGGTGGTGCCGCCGCTGTGTTTCCTGGTCGCAATCCCCCTGGGGCCGGCGTATCGGTATCCGCCCGGCTCTACGGCGGAATTGGTGTGGGCCCTCCTGTCGCCGCCCGGCGCGCTACCCAACTATCCGCTCCTGCTCTATAACATCATTTGCATGGTGCAAATGCTCGTCGCTCCGGCGCATTTTGCCGGGAACCGGATGACACGCTTCGGGATCTACACGGGCGTGGTTTACGCCGCGGAGTACTGGATCCTGTTGCCCGTCGGATTCACGGGAACGACCGGCTTCAACTGGGGAGACGTAGCTTTCTTCCTGTTCGTGGTTGTGCCAAGTTTCGCCCTTATCGGTTTCCTGATCCTTGCGTTTTTCGGTTCGCTGGCGTTGATCTTCGGCTTGGCCGCCGTAGCGACTTGGAAAGACTCTCCACTGATCGCGATGATTCCGGGCCTGATCGCACTGATCATCGGGATGGTCGCGCTGGTCCCCTGGGCGTTGGTTTCCCTTCCCCTGGGGCCGACGATGGCGCTAGTGGCCTACGGCGCGATGTCGATTCAACTGCTGCGCTGGCGGTGGGCCCGGGGCGCGCGGTTTCGCTATAGCCTGGCGGAATTGTGCGGACTCATGGCCTGGTGGTCGGTGCATCTGGCCCTGTGGCGGATTTCGTTCCTGCTGGCACAGGGCGGGGCCGGCAGTGGATGACGGGGAGGATTGCCGCTGCTTGCCCGCGCGTGTTTACGGCTGCGGTATCTTGCCTGCCTCGACTCGTTTCCAGAACTCGGCCACAGGCAACCCGTTGATCTTCTCGAGCGTCTTGATCGAACGCAGAAGTTCAGAATCGCGTTGTGGAACGAAGTCGCACCAAAGCGTTTTCAGCGGCGTGTCCTTCAGAGGTGACAAGTCGGTGACGCGTGTACCCTTACTGCTGAGCGATTTCAAAGGCAGACCCCTCAGCGGGGACAGGTCGCTAACTGCAGTGTTGTTTGCGTCAAGGTCCTCCAGCGGCATACCTTGCAGCGGCTTGAGGTCGGCCACTTCCGTAAACTGACACTTGAGAAATGTGAGTGACATGTCGTGCAGGGGCGATAGATCGGCAACTTTCGAGTAGCCACATTGCAAAAACGAAAGAGGCAACCCTTGCAAAGGCGTCAGGTCCGAGAGTGGGCTACGATTTGTGCCACTGGGCCCGTTACATTCGAGTGTCGTAAGGTTGACCAATGCACGAACGGGCGCAATATCCTTGATCGTCGTGTTCTTGAGTGTTAGCGATGCCACCCGCCCATTCGCGATCCTGTGCTCCTCCTTTCCATCGTAGCCAGGGTTCAATTCTTTCAACTTCGCCACCACGCGGGCGATCCGCTGTTCGGCAGGCAGGGCAGCGACTTCTTTGATGAAAGCATCGTCCACGGCACTCGCCTTCGCCGCACCTCGCGTGAACTGGCCCTTGCCCGTTACCTCGCGGACTTCAATTTCATGGAAGACAACCTTGCTCAGGCTGCATCCGACCCCCAGGAGCGCGTCGTCCTTGAACTTCCAGACGCGGAAGGGGCTCATGTCGTGATAATCTGTGGCCCACTGGGCCACAAGCTCTCCATCAAGCCAAGCCTTGAGCCCCTGCTTGCGGACCTCGACAAGAACCGTGTAACGGCGTCCCAGTTCCAGGTGTGGGAAACGACGGGCGGTCGGCCCATTGGCGATTATCCTGCCGTTGATGGACTCGAATCCCGAACAATGGTCGGAAGCGTACCGCTTCATGTAGAAGACGAACGACCGTCCTTTTGCCGTTAGCCCAACAGCCACGTCGGCATTGCCTGCGATGGGCGTGAAGCTGACACGGTAATCGTACTCTTCGGCGGGTCGATACGGCGGCTGTATCTTCTGGGACATGCACTTGATGTCGGTCGCCTCCAATCCTTGCGCGCCTCTAGCCCATGTTCCCTCGGCCAGATCCTTCTTTGGATCGATCAACGGCAGCAGGTTGATGGCGTCTTGCCATGCCGCTTGCTCGTTGGTCGCGATCTCGCAAACGACACGGAAGCCGAAGTCGGGGAAGCGGCGAACGGGTTCATAGACCATG
>CAZYDC010000512.1:0-3820 GCA_964646065.1 uncultured Planctomycetaceae bacterium
TTCATTCACTGGGGGTTGTATTCCGTCCCAGCCTTCGGCAACGAGTGGTACTCGCGCAACATGTACGTGCAGGGCTCGCCGGAGTTCAAGCACCACGTCGAGACGTACGGCCCGCAGTCGAAATTCGGCTACAAGGATTTTATCCCGATGTTCAAGGCCGAACGGTTCGACGCCGACCGCTGGGCGCGGTTGTTCAGGAAGGCCGGCGCGAAATACGTCGTGCCGGTGGCGGAGCATCACGACGGGTTCGCCATGTACGATTGCGGTTTCTCGAAATGGACGGCGGCGAAGATGGGCCCCAAGCGGGACCTGGTCGGCGAACTGGTCGAGGCGATCCGCGGGCAGGGCATGAGGCTGGGCCTGTCGAACCATCGCATTGAGCACTGGTACTTCATGGACGAGGGCCGCAAGTTCGACTCCGACATCCGCAGCGGAAAGTGGGAGGACTTCTACGGTCCCGCCCAGCCGAAGGATTCGCCGATGGACCCGCCGCACGGACCCAAGTGGCTCGACGAGTGGCTGGTCCGGTGCTGCGAGAGCGTGGTGAAATACCAGCCGGAGATTTTCTACTTCGACTGGTGGATCAACTATCACATGGCCAAATCGCACCTGCGGCGGTTCGCGGCCTACTACTATAACTGGGCGGCGGCGAATCATCGGGGCGTGATTTTGAATTACAAGGACGACGCCTTCCCGCCGGGCGCCGCGGTGCTGGATTTCGAGCGGGGGCTGTCGGCGGACATCCGCGCGATGCCTTGGCAGACCGACACGGCGGTGGGAAAGAATTCCTGGGGATACGTCAAGAACATGGATTACAAGGGCGCCGGCGAGATCATCGGCGACCTGGTGGACATTGTCAGCAAGAACGGAAACCTGCTGCTGAACATCGGCCCGAGGGCGGATGGCGTGATACCGGCCGAGGATGAGAAGATCCTGCTGGAGATCGGCAAGTGGCTGGACGTGAACGGAGAGGCGATTTACGGCACGCGGCCGTGGCGGATTTACGGCGAAGGCCCGGCCGGATCGACGGCAGGCAACTTCAACGAGGACAAACGCGAGCCGTACACCGCCCAGGACATCCGGTTCACGACCAAGGGATCCGGCACGCTGTACGCGATCTGCCTGGCCAAACCGGGCAAGGAACTTGCCGTGCATTCCCTGGGCGCGAATGTCAAGCTGCTGACGGCGCAGATCAAAGATGTGGAGCTGCTGGGCGCCAAGGCGCCGGTCCAATGGACCCGCCAAGCCGGCGCGCTGAAAGTGCAAATGCCCTCGCGCCTGCCCTGCGACCATGCCGTGACGTGGAAGATCGCGGTCGGGTAGCTTCGGCCGTTGCATGGCCATCTTGGCCATGAGTCCCATGGGCATCCTGCCCATGTCTTTGTTTTCGTTGTTGTCGCCGCGTCAACGAAGAAAGAAAGAAACAACAGGACATGGGCAGGATGCCCATGCTACACACGGGCGGGACGCCCGTGATACTCATGGGCAAGATGCCCATGCTACGTTTATTCCTTCGTCGCCGTCATCCCATACGACTGGAGCATTTTGACGTAGTTGGCCCGTTCGTAGGCGTTGGGGTCGGCGACCTTCTGCTGACTCAAAATACCCTTCATCTGGGTGATGGACTCGTACTCTTTTCGCTTCATGTATTCTTCGATCTCTTCCCGCACGGTGACCATGTGGCCGATGCCGTTCTTGAGCAGGGCCGAGGTCATCATCGTCACGTCCGCTCCGGCCATGATCGCCTTGACCGCGTCCGCGCCGGTGTGGATGCCGTAACTGGCCGCCAGCGAGGTCCCAATGCGACCATACATGATCGCGATCCAGCGGATGGACACATGGCTGTCGGCCGAAGAGCTCACTGCGTGCTCCAAGTTGACTTCCATCGTCTCGATGTTCAGGTCCGGCTGGATGAACCGGTTGAAGAGCACCAATCCGTCCGCCCCGGCGCCGGCGAGTTGGATCATCAGGTTGGCCACCGAGGAGAAGTACGGCGAGAGCTTGACGGACACCGGGATCGACACGCTCATCTTGACGGCCTGGAGGATCAGCAGGTAGGCGGCCTCGACCTGCTGCGCGGAGAGCTTTCCGTCGGCGGGCAGGTAATAGATGTTGAGTTCCAGCCCGTCGGCGCCGGCCTCCTCCATGCGTTTGGCATAGGAGATCCATCCGCCCGCGGAGATGCCGTTGAGCGAGGCGATGATGGGGATTTCCACCGCCTGTTTGGCCCTGTTGATGTGTTCGAGGTAGTCGTCGGGCCCCAGCATGTAGTCGTCCATGTGCGGGAAGTAGGACAGCGACTCGGCAAATCGGTCGGCCCCCTGTTGGAGGTAAAAATCCAGTTCGCCGGTGTCGTGGCGGATCTGCTCCTCAAAGAGCGAGTGCAGCACGATCGCGCCGGCGCCCGCGTCGGCCATTCGTTTGATGTTGTCCACCTCGCCGGTCAGCGGCGAGGCCGAAGGCACCAGGGGGCTGGAGAGCTTGAGTCCCATATACGTCGTTGAGAGGTTCATCGTCAGTCCTTTCTTAAGAGCGTCATCTTCTAAACGTCTTCCTATTCGGATTATAGGCAGCGAGGATGAAGGAGATGCGGTGGGTGTTCCACGAATTGACGATTCAGGGTGCCATGCCCAAGTCTGCGCGGGCATGTGGGCGCCAAGTGGAAGACATGCCCGCGCAGACTTGGGCATGGCACCCTGACCTGCCAGGCGCGCGGAGATTGACCCTGAGGGTCAATCTTGGGGTACTGCGGCCGAAAGGAGTTGAACCTTCACGCCCTATTGGGCATAAGGACCTGAACCTTACGCGTCTGCCAATTCCGCCACGGCCGCGAAACGAAGGGGTCTCGCCCCAACATCCTTCACTTTAACAAGGGCGCGTGAAAAGTCAACCCCCGCTTAGCCTAAGGGGCGAGAATTATTTCCCCAAGCCCTTCAACGTCCTATGGCAGTTACAGATGCCTCACAGTACAATCGGGTATTAGCAAATCTGATGGAGCCCTGAAACGATGAACCTGGACGTGATGAAAACATTTTGCGACCTCGTGGACGCCGGCAGCTTCTCCAAGGCCGCGGACGTGAACCACGTGTCCCAATCGGCGGTTTCGCAGCAGTTGGCGAAGCTGGAGCGCGACTTGGGCACGGTGCTGATTCACCGGGGCGGCGGACTGGTCGCTCCGACCGAGGCGGGCAAGGCCTTCTATCAGGGCTCGCGGGAGATCCTTCGCCGGTTCGAGCAGATCCAGGGCGAGGTGCGCTCCGCCGCCGACTCGATCCGTGGCGTGCTGCGAGTGGGCACCATTTACTCCGTCGGTTTTTACATGCTGGCGACCTACGTGCGGCGGTTCCTCCAAGCCCACCCGGAGGTCAGCCTCTACGTGCAGTACACCAACTGGAACCATATCTACGCCTCGGTGGTCAGCGGCGAAATGGACCTGGGAGTGGTCGCCTGCCCGGAGCGGCACCGCTCCATCGAAGTCATTTCACTCGGCAGCGAGGAGCTGGTGATGGTCTGCTCTCCGCAGCACCGCCTGGCCGACCGGGCGACCGTCGACGCCTCCGACCTGGCCGGCGAAAGGTTCGTCGCTTTCGAGAGCAACACGCCCACGCGGCGGTGGATCGACAAGCTGCTCAAGAGCGAGGACGTCGAAGTAAAGATCGGCATCGCGTTTGACAATATCGAGTTGCTCAAGCGGGCCATCGAAGTCGATGCCGGCGTGAGCATCCTGCCCCTGGGCAACGTGGAACGCGAGGTGGCCGACGGGCATCTGCGCTTCAGCCGCTTCCGCAAAGGAGGAAAATGGGTCCGCCCGCTGGGCATC